>JBARRE010000445.1:0-15756 GCA_049644065.1 Sedimentisphaerales bacterium
GATTCAATTCGATCGCATCGCCTTTTTCCCATGTCCGGCGAATCCGGGCATAGCCCTTGACTATATTCAAAGCGACCGGATTGCCATTGACCCTGAGCGAAATTTTTTGCTGGTTCGAATCCAGATAGGTATACAAGTCGCTCGGCACAGGTCTGTTTTGCGCCCAGCCTGGAATACGAACACAAACCGTGAACTGCCCGGAATGTTCCGGCTCAACGGTAATTCTCACGTCGCCATCCCAGGGATAGCGCGTCTTCTGCTGCAGGCCGACCGTATTTTGGCCGATTCTGATCGCGGCACTGCCGGCGATAAAAAGATTCACATACACATTATCAGCCTCGTGAGCGTAGGCATAGCCCGGAAGCGACGGCATAAAACGCACGATGTTCGTCGGACAGCAGGCGCAGCCGAACCACGGGCTTCGCTGATATTTGCCGTCGCTGGCCAGCGGATTCGGATAGAAAAACTTGTTGCCGCTCAGCGAAATGCCGGAGAGAAATCCGTTGTAGATTACTCGTTCCAGAACGTCGATGTATTTCGCATCTCCGTGCAGCAAAGACATCCGATGGTTCCACATGGCGTTGGAGATGGCGGCACAGGTTTCGCAATAGGCCGTCGCGTTCGGCAGCTCATAATCTTCGCCGAAGGATTCGCCGCCGCCCCGGGCGCCGATGCCGCCGGTGATATAAAGTTTCTTCGAGACGACATCCTGCCATATCCGGTCGAGCGCTTCGACGTAATCGGCGTCGGAAGTCAGGGCGGCAACATCCGCCATGCCGGAATACAGATACCCGGCCCGGACGGCGTGACCGACTGCGGCATCCTGCTCGACTACCGGTTTGTGGTCCTGGCAGTAGTCACCGTATATCTGGCGCCCATTGGCCCGGCCTCGCTGGTCGAGGAAGAACTTCGCAAGCGCCAGGTACCGTTTCTCGCCGGTGACGCCATACAGCTTCACAAGGCCTATCTCGATCTCCTCGTGTCCGGGGACATCGTGTTTTTTGCCGGGTCCGAAAACCGAGTCGATATAATCGGCCAGCCTGATCGCCACATCAAGAATCTCCTTTTTCCCGGTGGCCTGGTAGTATGCAACGGCGGCTTCGAAGAAGTGGCCCGCGCAGTAAAGCTCATGCATATTGCGAACGTCGGTCCAGCGTTTTTCCGGCTGCCGCTCCGGCAATGAATAAAAGGTGTAAAGATAGCCGTCTTCCCACTGGGCGGCCGCGATTTTTTCAATCACGCCGTCGACGTATTTTTCAAGATCCGGATCGGGATGGATTTTTAATGAATAAGCGGCGCCTTCTATGACCTTGTAAAGGTCGGAATCGTTGAAATAGATACCTTCAAATTTTCCCTCCATCAGGCCGCCCGCTTTTGCGAAGTTGTCGATTCGCCCGGTTTGCTCGCACTTTTCAAAATCATAAGCGACAGTTACCTTTCGGTTGGTTTCAAGCCGGGGCGCCCAGAACTCATCGGCGACCGTCACGTCTGTGAACGGAACGGCCGTCAAATTGTCCGACTCCGACTCCTGCACCTGGCAGCCTGTCAGAGCTGCGAACATAACTATCATTGTAATTGTATAAATGCCGCCTTTTAAGAATCGCATCTTTTTCACTTTTTTGCTCCTTTTCTGTTCTCACGGCAGAACTTGCCCATTAGTTCCATTGCCTCGTTCATCCGTTCCGCTGAGCCGTCCATCTTCGCATAGGCATCAACCAGTTCCAGCAATTCCGGGTCCGGCTCCACTGAACCATAATGGTGTGCAACATTGACAATCGCAGCATCGAGACCATACTCCATCGCCTTTGCGACATAAGCCCTGCAAACGCCGATCCTTCGCCCCGGCAGGTCGCGGACGCTGTTACTCACACCAAGCGAGCAATGTACACCCTTCATTTTCGGATCGCTTTTGATTTTCCCGATAGTCTCGAACGCCCGGTACGTATAGCCCGGTACGTTCGGCTCCATCGGCATATCTATCGCTAACGGAAACACGGTCGTATCGAAGAAAATCTCGCCGGGCTTGAAATCATATTCGCCGACAGCCTTTTCAAAAATCTGCCTTGCCAGGTAATAAAGCTCCTCGACCGAGTGCGAGCCTCCCGGCCCGGTGGAGGCATCCTCGCTGACCAAAAGGCCGATGAATGCAAAATCGAAATCTATCTTCAGCGGCAGGATTTGATCCATCGTATAAACCTTCACCGAGTTGATAAGTGGCTGTTTGACCTGCTGATCGGTGTCATACCACTGCTTAAGACCGGCTATCAAAACATCATTGTCGCTGCTGTCGATACAAATCGGCACGCCCCGGCCCCACTTGCGAACGAGCTTCACGTATTCGGTCATCATATCGACACTGGCCTGCGGATCGCCCTCGCCAAAGGCGTCGAGATTAACCGCGATATAATCCGCCCCATCGCCGGCCTGTGATTCAATTAAGGCCTTGATATAATTCAACAGGTCGCTGTCTTTAGAATACGCATCGGGGCCGAGTTCCGCCAACTGCCGCATAATGGCCCCGGTTTTCGGAATCGACGCATGGATTGATTCACCAACACTAATCAATGGATTTTCCATAGAAACCAAAATATCAAATTTCCCATCCGGTTGCTATCCTATTTATGACCTGTATGTGCAAATATTTGCTGTCTGGCGGCTGTTTAGCATATTTCTTCGGTTTGATGAGGCCAACAAGTATGGCCCTATAAGAAATCCTAATTGTGGATAACCTGTTGATAACTCAAATTCTGCCTCGTGAGCTTCCTTTGAGCAGCAAGAATAACGCCGGACAATACATACAATCTTTTACGCCGCCGCCATTCCAATCTGCTGCGAAAAACCGCAATTTTTATCATAACTTATTTCTAACAAACACTTTACATTTATTTACAAACTTGCTCTTAAAAATTGCTTTATTTTAATCGGCTGCCGGCCAGGATTATGCCCGAATTTCCTGATAATTGCAATGGTTTGGTAAAAAATCGTGCCGTTGGTGGATAATTAGTAGAAAAACTCCCTGCATGCGCTAGCAAAAGCTCGGCTCCAAACAAATTGTATGCCCGTCAAAGCAGCAATTTTTCTGAAAATTGCTCTTTTGCTGTAGAGCGGAGGTATCATTTTCACTATTGTGCATGCAGCTTAGGGGATGGGATTTAAGATTGACTTCGGTTGACATGGTTGTATACAATTAGCATCGAATCCGGACTCGGTTGACTGTCGGGCAAGAGCAACGCAGGTGGGGCATAGGTCCTGCTATGAATCCAAGTTACAGAGGTGCGAATAATGAATGATAGAACGAACCGTCTGAAATCCGCGGCGGCGCAACGAACGATGAGAACAGGATTTCTCTCTTTTAATTTCACCGCCTGGCTGCTCGTGCTCGCTTGCTTCGTTCCGCCCTTGGCGGCAAAGCCGCTTCGCATCTATATCGTCACCGATCTGGAGGGAGCGAGCGGCGTGTACAAGTTCGCTCAGACGCGCGAGCCGGGAAATCCGCTGGGCGAGAAAGCGAAGGAGTACTTGATGGGCGACATTGCGGCCGTAGTCCGCGGATTGCGGTCGGCCAATGTATTCGACATCGTAGTGCTTGACGGGCACGGATCGCAAGCGTTTGTCCCGCACCTGATGGCGTCGGGAGCCAGGTATATCACCGGTAAACCACGTCCGGGGCCGCTTACTGGTCTTGATGATTCGTTCGACGGTCTGATACAATTAGGCGCACACGCCATGATGGGTACGCCCGACGGTGTGCTCTGCCATACGCAGTCGTCGCGATCGGAAAACCGGTACTGGTACAACGGGATTGAATCTGGTGAGTTGGCACAATGTGCAGTCATCGCCGGGCACTATGGCATCCCGACTATCATGGTCACGGGCGATGAGGCAACCTGCCGGGAGGCCGTGAAATTCTTCGGGCCTAATTGCGTTACGGTAGCAGTCAAACGCGGCATCTCGCGCGAAGCAGCGGAGCTTTATCCCTTCGACGAGACTCGCCAGGCCCTCTACGAAGGCGCCCGGCGTGCGGTAGCTGCCATCCCGAAATGTCAGCCCTACAAACTCTCGCTTCCCATCAAGGCCAAGAAGGAGTATCTGGTTTTCGACAGTTCTTCTGAGTCGGGTCGTCGGATCACCAAGGAGGGCACCATCGAAGATGTCTTAAAGCTGATGGATTTCTGAGGCGATGCGGAGAGAGAAAAAGTCCTCCTACGAAAAGGCTGGTTGCCCTTGAAAGCAGCAAATTTTTGCTTCAACGGCCGATTCGACAGGCTATAAAGTCAAATACACTTTATAGTAAAACTTTACTGTTCGATACAAAACTCACACATTTTTAGTCCTTTCAAGAAGCAAGGTAAATTGCCTCAATATCTTAATCGGATTTCGTTCGTAACCTCTATTGCATACTTGCAAGCGGAACATATGTATTCCAGATATCACGGTGGAAAAGCCAGGCACCATCATTCTGTTTCTGAAAGATGGAAATGAACCTGAGATTTTCGACTCTCGTTCCGCTGACATTTTCGAATTTAAGGGTAAAGATTCCGCGAAGGAATGCCACGTTGCCGGTTATATCAATTTCTTCAAGAACCACAGTTGGATTTTCTATAGGCGGGGCTTTTTTGAATTCCTTTTGGTACCATTCTGCGATGGCCTGCTTTCCTCGGACAATCGGCTCATCCGGTGGTATCAGAAGGGCATCTTCTGTGTAGAATTCTGCCAGCTTTGTACCATCATTGAATGCGTGCGCCGCCAAAAACTCATCTTCACGTTTGCGAATTGCCTCGATATCGTCTTTCGTGTTGGCTTTCTTCTGCTCACTAAAGTCTCTTTCCGGAACCGGCGGGACGAAATCAGAGACCGCAGTGATTAACCACCGGCCGTCTCGTTTAACGAGAACTTGCGTATCACGACCGTGACTTTCAAATCCTGTCGCGGCGAAATCGTAGCTGACTTCCTCTATGGCAACATCAGGGGTCGGAAAGTTGATTGCCAATCGCTTGAACTCGATCTTGGTGATATCAAACGTCTCAAAGAGTTTATCATGAGCCTGGCGTATCTTGTCCTTTCCTATCCACAAACCGCCATTCGGTTCGCCGAATGTGGCATCCTCAGCCCACAGTTCCATCATAGCGTCGGTATTTTCAGTGCGTAGAGCCTTCTGTACGGCCAGCCTTACTTCCCAAATTGCCTGAGATTCCTGTTCGACATTCATGAGACTCTTACTGCACCCGCAAAAGAAGCTTGCAATCAAGGCTACTAAAACAACATATTCAATCGCGTTCTTCATTGTTTTTCCTTTCATTCTTAACTTTCTGCTTATTAGAGAAACACCTATTTCATCTGTCTTTGCTCCTTCATCCCAAACAGGAACGGTGTTGCCTTAGTTCTATATACCACCAGTTCATAATGGCTCTCGGTACATTTCCTTTACAAACCCCATTTGTCGCATGGCATATTCACATCTTCACTTCCGTCTTTTGTCGCTCAATCAAGATTGCCGTTTCAAATTATACCTTTATCCAAGGGCTGAGCAAATAGGTTAGGCAAAAAATAGCTTCATAGAAAATATGGAACGACCGGCCCTGTGGAATCCGAATGGAGTAAGTGGGCAGTCACGGAGATTTTTTTAGAATTCGCTTGATTTTCGAGCTTAAATTTAGTATAATACACAACAAATTGAATACAGGATACAAAAAACAGGAGACTTTGTTATTTATGATTTATTAATTACTATTGATTATTTCTCTGTGGCCTCCCTGTCCCATAGGAATGTGCTCTCTGGCTCAAACAACAGTGTTCACCCTGTGAGATATGCAAAACCATTATCTCATAGGGTTAATCGGTGTAAATCCGTGTCTAACAGAAAGCGATTTGAAAAAACAAACCCAATTTTTAGAGGGCCAAAATTATGTAAAGTCAATAATAACAATTGATTATGGTAAATAAATGCGATTGGACACTTGGTGAAAACAAACCCAATCAAACCCAATCTCATTTAGCCCCCAGATCTTCTGGGGGTTGAAAACCCTATTTGAAAAAACAAAGCCAATTTATTCGTTCTGAGTACTGCGTGATGCGTATTGCGAAAACGAACTTGAAAAAACAAAGCCAATCGCCAGCCTTTGGCTGGAAGTTCGCAACAAGTCGAATGGGTGCGGAATGACAGCTCTGATGGCAGATTTGAAAGGTTACGATTTGAAAAAACAAAGCCAATTTGCGCCGGGCTGAAATGGGCACAACGTCTTTTGTGAAAGGAGATTATGAAAATAAACCGGCTGGCGGAGCCGAAGAAAACAAACCCAAACAAAGCCAATTTCAAGACAATACATGCCCCGCTCGGCTTTGCTCGGGGGAAACATTGTCCAAGGGAGCCTGAATTCGTCCGGGACACTAACTTGATTAGTATTCAATGGCTACCAGAGTTCGCGGCGAGATTTTTGTGAATGTCAACTTTCCACCGCTTTGGGAAAAATCGACATTTCCATCGACCGGCAGAACCAATGTCTTGCGTGCCGTGACCGGTTTGGAGAATTCGACGCTTGCATCTATAGACTCATCATTGAAGTTTTCGACGATCAGGCAATTATCGCCGATCAGGTATAGAGCCACTTTGTTCGGCGCATCGAATTTCATGCCGAACGGCGCCAGCATTTTGACCCTGATGGGTTTGAGCTGCTGCCGTGTCAGCTTAAGCAGGCTGCGCGGATTTGCGTTGACCTTTAAGATGGTCAAATTCTTGCTGTCAAGATCGACGCCGTTGAGCCGTTTGGCCAATCCGTCCGTTATAAGCACGGGCTTGCCGGCAGCTAACATCTTTTTGAGTTTGTCGGTGAAGTCCGGCTCCTTAAGCGCGTGCACCGGGAAAAATGCCGCTTTGGCCTCGGCGTTAATTTCCGCCGTGGGCACAAGGGGTAATCCCATCATCCCGACGAAATCGAATACGTACTGCTCATCGAAAGCGTCGCTGTTCGGCGGTTTGGGGGCAATGATTCCTTTGATAGGTTTGCCCCGTACAAGTCCGGCGAGTTTGAATAAGCCTGGGATCTCGGCATGCAGCTTCTCAACGTTCGCAGGGCCGGTATCCCTCAGGAGCGAACCGTAGCAGAACAGCAGCATTTCCCGGGCATCGGCAAGAACGGTCTGCCGCGCCTGTTCGAGGTAGGTATTCTCAGTTGTGCCGTACGGATCGAACCAGCCGCCGCCTGTTTTGGTACCGCCAATTTCGCCGAGCCAGCGCATGATGTAATAGGCCTCGTACTGGACTTTTCCGCCCCAGCGCTGATTATCGAAATCGCGGGTCTCGGTGCCGACCCAGATTTTGTCGTAGTCGTCCGTTTGGCGCAACACCTCATAGCCGCGATTGTGAAAATTGTCGTACCACTGGGGATACTTGATGATTATTTTGACATCCGGATTGACTTTTCGTGCCGGGGCCAAAATCCTGTCCCGGCCAACCCGGACCATCAGTTCACAGCGGTAATCGGCCCAGGATTTGTCCCCGCGTGCCTGCTTGCATTCGCCGCACTGGCAATCGGTGAAAAGGAAATCGTCGATCATAATCTCATCGAAGATTGACGCGGTGTACTCGAATATCTTCTGAAGCTGGTTCTGGGTATCCTTATTGGTGTAACAGGATATCTGGTCCCAGCCGGTCGAAAGTTTGCCGACCATGGTTGTTGTTACGCAGCCCGAGACATCGAAGCCTTCGGCTTTGAATTTTGCTTTGGCATTTTCCAGGACTTTCCGCTCGGCGGTATAGTTACCCCTGAAAGTCTCGATAAAGACATGCGTGACACTGGTCTTTTTGCACCACGCGACCGCGTCGTTGATGCCTTTTTCGCCGGACAAATGGTCGCGCACGTTCTGGGCCGTGAATAGCGTAGAAATCTTTAAGAGTTCCTTGTTCTGATTCGCCAAATCCCACAAACTCTGTGCTTGAGACCATGAAGCAATTGATAGAACAAACAGTACTCCCGCGAAAAGATATTTCGAACGCTTTGATTTCATCATTGTTTCTCTCCTGTGATTTTTGTACGCATCAGTTCGATCTTGCTGACGGCCAGCTCCAATTCGCCGCCAAGGATCACGATTCGGAAATCCGCGTTGTTGCAGCGATTCATAAACCGGCACTGCGTCAGCGTGAACTCGGCAGTTTTCCAAGTACCCGTGGCTTTAACGGCAACATCGCCGATTTTGCGAAACGCGCCTTCGAACAAACCCTTTGTTGGATCGGAGCTGTCATATTCGATGTAGAAAGCCGAACATCCCGTGTCGCGGTAGGTGACAGTGACAACAACGGTCTGATCGAACAGGCCGTAGGCGAACGCGCCGTCCACATCGAAGTAAAGGTAACGGCTCTTATCCGAATGAGGATTCGCCGCCGAGACTACCGCCTCGCCATCGGGGGACGTGACTTTTTTCCAGATGCCGTCCCCGCCGCTCGGGCGAAGGTTCAGGCCTTTTGCCCTGCCCTGCTCCCATTTTACGCCTTCCGCATCGGCATAGCCAGAGACAGTCTTAATAACCGTTTTAGCGCGCCACATATCCGCGAAAAGTCGTGTCAAGACGATATAGCTTCGGCCGTACTCGCGCGAGTGGGCGATGTCGGTGCCCTCGTGCCACTCGTTCCAGGTTTCCACGTGCACGATCCACGGGCGGCTTTCGGCACGCAGCGCCAGCAGCTTAAGCCACCGGTCGATATAAGTTTGTCCATCCCGACGCTCGACAATCAACGGCTGCCTTCCGGGCACGGCGCTATGGTCGTAGCCGGGTCCGAGAGCTGCGGCGTGTCTGTAAATCAATGGGCCGCTGACCGCGCCGCCCCAGGAATATATTGCATCGGCTTCGCCTGTCCAGCCGGACGATTTGACAAGAAACGGATCGACGCCGAAGTCGGCCTTGAATCTACGCTTGACGTAGTGGAACTGTGCCGGATCCTGCGCTTTCGCAAAAGCCGAGGCGTAGAAGAAAATGATCGGTTTACCATCAACGCAGGCCCACTTGGCAGGCGGGATGAGACTGAAAAAGTCACGAACCGCCGTATAGAACCAATCCTTTCCGAAGTCTGTCGTCAGATCGACATGGTAACTTGCTCCACCTTTGTTGAAGCTGTTCCATTTGAGAATCGAAGTGTCGTAGAAAAGGCCAATGGCCGGCGGCTTATGACCTTCTGCCTGCAACCGGCTATGGGCTTCCACTAAGGGCGGCAGGCCGGCAAAGCTCCATCCATTATATTTTCCCGGCACGCCCCAAAATACAGGCATGAGAAAATCGATGCCGGCGTCCATCATATCAACGAGCTGCTGCTTATGCCAGCCGGCCCGCTTAAAGCTGATTGTCTCCATGTCAGCCGGATGAGTTGTCAGTGCATCTGTCCCGTCACCGTCAATGATGTGACTGCCGGTCTCGATATCGTACCAGTAGAAATAGGTTGTGCCGACAATTGGCTGGCCCCATTTAAACGAATCGGCGCGCTTATGATCCGCCTGCTGCAACGGGAAAAACTCACCGGGCGGTTTTTCAGGCAGCGCATCCTCCGCGCCGGCCATCGCACAGCACAAACACAAAACCAGCATCACTCGAACATTGCCCCTGCATCTCTCCAAAACTAATCCTTTCTGAAAGTCTCTATCTTCTCTTTTAGTGCCCGACAGGCTGCCGTCGGATCGCTATCTTTAGTTACGGCAGCACAGACAGCAATGCTTGCGGCACCGGCATCCAGCACTCGTTCGACATTGTCAGGCGTTATCCCACCGATAGCGACATGACCGACACCCGTACCGGCAAGCGCCTCAGCCGCGCGGGTGACATACTCCAAACCAACGGCACCAGCTCCGGGTTTTGTCGCCGTTGCAAAGACAGGCCCCAGGCCGACATAGGTGAGGCCTTCGGCGCAGGCGGCATTTAACTGCCTGAGCGAGTGCGTGCTCTTTCCAATAATCAACGGAGCCAACTGCAGCTTGCGAGCCTGCTCAACAGGCAGGTCATTCTGTCCAAGATGCACTCCGTCGGCCCCTGCGGCCACGGCAATATCAACCCGGTCGTTTATGATACTGACGATGCCGGCGTCTTTGCATATCTTCACGAACTCGACGGCAAGAGCGAAAAGCCTGTCGTCCTCAACGTCCTTGGCCCTAAGCTGGATACAATCGGCGCCGCCAGCGGCACATTTGTGGGCCAGCGAAATGACTTCCGCCGGCAGGTTACTCGTAATTACAATATATAATCCGACGCGTTTGAATTTCGCAGAAGTATCGCTGAAAAGAACGATGTCCTTCTCAAGTGTATAAGCATCGTACCGCAGCTTTTCGATTGTCGCGGCGACAGGTTCATTATCGATCCGGATGACCTCGGCAAGCGCTCGCAGGGCCTCGGTCAGACGCTTGCAGCCGGCGGTAAAACAATCGGCCAGACTGCCGCGAGTGAGCTGCTTTTCTACTGTTTTGCCGACACCTACGTCACCGAGCGTGTCCCTGCTGGAAATGAGCCGGCCGGCGTCAAGCCTGCCGATAGACGCCGAGAGTTCGTGCCTTAGCTTCTTGGCTCTTTCGGTCAATGAATTCGAATTCAAAACGAATCTGCAGAACTCCTCTATTACGCGAGAAGCCTCGCGAGCACGATTGAAATTGGCATCGATAATTCTATTAGCCGCACGTTCCATAATGAGCCTGATTATATGAGCGAAGTACGACTTTGAATAGCTAAAATCACGCAAAAGAATCCAAGCTGCAATTATCGACAACGTTCAAGCAATATGAGGACATGCCGGCAAATAAAAGGGTAATGATTTGGTTCGATTACCAACAGCGAACAGTGCATGTGAGCGCAGAAAAAAGGCTGAAGCCGATAAAACTCCAGCCTTTGCGAGACAGCTTATCATTTAGAATATGAACTGCAAACTTATAAAAAATCTACCGTCTCACCAAAACCAAGACATATTTAGAAGAAAAGGACTATAAGTTCAACTTCAATTATATGCGTTTTCGCACTTTTGGCAAGCATTTTCTTCAAAATTCTTAACTTTTTTCGATCTTTTATTGTGTTCTTCGGCCCCATCAGTGTTCACTGGAAATTTAGCTATAGACCGTCAACATAGACAAGGTTACACCCAAAGGCCTCTGGAAACTACTATTTGGCCGATTTTTTGCTCTCTTTCGTTCTACTCGTCGGCTACGGGGGCAACACAATAGACATAGACAAGCGGTTCTGTGCCGGTATTGCTGACGTCATGGGCTGTTTGCGGGGGGATGTAGGAAACTTTGCCCTGTCCGACCTGGTAGCGGTCATTTTCGCAAATTAACAGCTCACCGCGGCCGAAAAGGAAAACCAGCAGTTCCTCCCGGTCCTTGGTGCTATGCTGGCCGCAGGACTTGCCGGGCGCCAAATAGACTCTGCCCGAGCGCATCCCACAAGTTTGCGGCTCGCCGGCCAGGAGCCTCTGGTTTTCGGGATTTTCATTCAAATCGATTATCAGAACCTTCTCTGACGATGCCATATTATCTCCTAAAAATAGTCATTTCTTTGTCGAATAAGCCTTTTTAAAGAATTTTCATTTTTCTGTCAATTACTTCCTTGACACAGTAGCACGAATTTAATATTTTTATGCGCAATGACAATGATTCGAGTTCAGAACATACGGCTCTCAATAATCTTTAATTTTATTTGGAGGTGTAAATCATGAGGAGGTTTATTGCTTTAGCAGCTATTATGAGTTTGGCTCTTGTCGCCGTAGTGCAATCCGCTCCTACGGTAGCCAGGGTGACTCACTCGGAGTTTCAGGCGGTAAATGCTTCCGGCGAACAGATGTACAATGTTACTGAGAAGGTCATTCTCGAAGGGATTATGTTGCATAATACTGCGGATATGCTGGATCCGACGCCGGACGATACAGTCACGCAGCTATTCAACATCAGCGGACAGTGGCAAATATTCTTCCAGGGCGAGGGAAATGACCATGCGGGCACAGCAGTTTGGATGGGACAGCTTTACAACAATCTGCCCTGGGTCGCGCTAGATGGCGGGTACACCAACGAAGAATTTGCTGCTGAGCTTGGTCGCTTGAACGCCGCGCAGTTCAGCCCCGGCGACAGGATTCGGGTGACGGGTTATTATCTGTCATACAACGGCAAATTGAACGTGAATGAGCAGCACAATAAGAACCCAGACCACGATTTCACCATTGAACTCGTGCAGCGGGGCGTCGGATTGCCTCGACCGGAACTTGTTACGCTGGATGATTTGAAGAACGACAGTGACGCTTTCATTTTTGATCCGAGCCGACAAAGCGGCGGTGAATATTACCAGGCCCGGTTGATAAAGATTGAGGGTGTTTATTTCGCGGATGCAAACGACTGGGGGCCATACGGCGAAGTGGTAATCACCGATGGCATCAAAACGCTTGCTGTTAAGTTGGGACGAGGTAATGGCATTTATGCCGGCTCGAACAATCTGACTGAGCCATTCGACATTATTGGGATACTGGATCAGGAAAGCGCGAACTTAACCGACGGCTACCGGCTCTATGTGATGAACTACGATGGAAACGGTTCCGTGCTGGCCAGTCGCGAACACCGCCGGGCGGACAAGCCCGGAGACCTTAACCTGGACGGGATCGTGGACTACGATGATATCAACGAGCTGCTGGAGGACTGGCTCAAATAACACGTGACATAAGAAGGGATTACCAATTGTGAAGCGCGCCTTTACATTAATAGAGCTGTTGGTGGTAACAGCCATAATCGCTCTGTTACTGGGGATTTTGCTTCCCGTGACAGGACGGGCACGCCTTCAGGCAAAAATGGTCGCGGTCAACGCCGAACTGCGTGAGATCGGGATGGCACTGGAGGCTTATTCGTTCGATAACAGCGATAAATATCCGCCGACCCGCGTCGATTGTATGCTCGGAGGCCACTTTTATCAGCTTCCTTGCGAACTTGTCGAGAGCAAGTATCTGCCGGCCCCCGGCGAGGACACCTTCATGGCCGCCGGCATAGAAGACAGATTCAATCGAGGATATACGTACAAATACAGAACGGTGGGTACACTAATCTACAATAGAACTGTTGTTGTTAAAAACGGAGCATCTTTGTGGATTCCCGATGGATTTCCCAACAACGAGCAGCAAGAAGGCCATGACTACACTGACCCTAAAGAATCGCCGGTAAGCTGGGTCCTCTACAGCGAAGGTCCGGGATTTGACTTGGACCGTATGAAGGAGCTTAAATATCCCGTACCGACGAATACCTGGTATGACCCACAGACTCGGCAGGGAGCAATTGTTAGGATGCGTTTAAAGAGTGGTACACAGATAGGATCGTTTGAGAAGTAGTCAATGAAGAATAACATGTATGGTTACATATTAGTCTCTTCGGTAGCGTGCGTTTTGCTCGGGGCGGGATGTGGAAACAAGCCCGGCGAGGACAGTGCTGCAGAGATTGCCGTGACCAATTCGTATTTGGGCTGTGCGGTCCTCGATCTTTGCGGCGATGATGCGGAGGTTCTGTGTTTAGCACCTCCGGGTATGTGTCCGGGTCACTTTGATATTTCGCCGTCACAGGTCAAGCAGCTTTGCGATTGCAGGATGCTGTTGCTTTTCGATTTTCAAAAGCCGATTGCCGAGACGTTGTCTCGAGTGAAAGAAAGGGGTCTGAAGACGGCCTTGGTGGGAAAGACGGGTGGTTTGTGTGTTCCGGAGACTTACCTTGTGGTTTGCCGGGAGGTTCGTGATATTCTTTCGTCCGAATACCCCGAAAGGAATGTCCGATACCAGGAGAGGCTGGAAGTTATGGAAAAGGACCTGGCGCATTTGCGGGAGGAGCTTTTCGAGAAAATGCGGCAAGCCGGCATATCATCGGCCAAGGTTCTGGCGTCCAATCACCAGGCCGATTTTGCGAGATGGCTGGGTTTGGAGACGGTAGCGACGTTTGTAGGCAGTGACATTGAAACGGTCGCCGGCATTGAGCAGTGCATCAGGAAGGCAGAGGACCAAGAGGTACGATTTGTCGTAGCGAATAAGCAGGAAGGGACGGCGCTTGCGAAGGCGCTGGCCGAACGGCTGGGGGCCAAGGCGGTTGTTTTCAGCAATTTTCCGGAGCTTCGTGGGGAGGCGAGCGGTTTCGATGCACTACTTCGAGCAAACGTAGATGCACTGCTTCGAGCGAACGCAGAGGATTTGCTTGAGGTGGCGAGACAATGATGGGGGGTCGCATAAGTCTTTCTAACGTTGAGGTTCGTTGGAGCGGTCGAAGCATCCTTGCCGTTGAGGATATGCAAATCCGGCAAGGAGAGTTCGTTGGTATCATCGGAACCAATGGGGCGGGTAAGACGACTTTGCTGAAGGTCTGCTGCGGTTTGATAAGGCCAAATCGGGGGACGGTCAAGCTTGACGGGCGTGATTTGGCTGAGCTTAACGCCTGGCGCAAAGCGAATATTCGAAAGCACATCGGTTATATTCCGCAAGCGGCTGAGTACAATGCGGAACTGCCTTTTACCCTGCGTGAATTGGTGACGATGGGCCGAACGAGCGTCAAAGCCTTACTTTGTCCGTTGGATAAAAAGGACTATGAGATTGTTGATAACTGGATTGAGAAGCTGGGCTTGTCGGAGCGGCGGTCTCAAACGTTCAGAAGTCTCTCCGGGGGTGAGCAGCAAAAGGCCCTTATCGCACGGGCGATGGCGCAGGACCCGGGGATACTCATGCTTGATGAACCTTGCTCGAATCTCGATTTCAACTGGAAGTATCAAATTACGGAAATCATCGAGCAGTTGCATCGGGAGACTAAAGTGACTGTCGTGATGGTTTCGCACGAGACGAGCCTGTTGCCTTCGGCCTGCAAGCGGGTCGTTCTTTTGCACGAAGGGAAAGTTTTGGCTGATGGTGACGTCGAGGAAGTCTTCAAATCGGAGGCGCTCGAGAGGGCTTATCAGTGCCGAATTGAGACGCTGAAGATCGCAGGCCGAAGATACACCATCAATAAGAGCCAGGCGTGAGGTTATTGGTTTATGGATTCGTTTTTCTACCTTGTGATGTTAGCGGGCGCTGTTGCCGGTGCAAGTACCGGTTTGCTGGGGGTCTATATTGTTGGTATGCGGATGCCTTTTATCGGGATTTGCATTTCCCATTCGGCAATGGCAGGGACTATTTATTCGATACTATTGGGCGTTAATCCCGTCTGGGGGCCAGTCATTTTCTCAGCGATTAGCTCAATGAGTCTTGGCCTCGTCAGGCCCGGTAGGTCGAGACTGGATGCCAATGTTGCATTGGCGATATTTTTCAATTTGATGCTCGGACTTACATTTTTAGGAATAGGATTGATACATGGCAGCCGGTCCGAGGTGCTTGGACTGCTTTGGGGCAGTTTGCTCTTTGTGAGGAAGAGCAGTGTGGTGGTGATTACAATTTCCGGTTTGGTTTTTGTAGTCTTCGCCGTCTTGTTTAACAAGGAACTGAAAGTGCTGCTGTTCAGTCGAACGATTGCCTCGGCGACGGGCGTGCATGATAGCTTTGTTTATTGTCTTTTTCTGGCCCTGTGCGGTCTGATATTGGCGGTCAATCTCCCCCTTGTCGGCGGGTTGATGATATTCAGTTTGATTACATGCCCTGCGGCGGCGGCGTATCAAATATGTACGGGACACAGGTCTGTTATTGTTGCGGCGACGGTTTTCGGGATGACAAGTGCAGTGGTCGGCTTTTTGATCTCGTATTATCTTGATCTGCCCACGGGGGCGTGCATTGTCATTGTCAGTGCGACTATTTTTGCT
>JBARRE010000446.1:0-1958 GCA_049644065.1 Sedimentisphaerales bacterium
GGCCCGTGCCTTGATTCGAACCGCCTGAACCGTCTGGTGTCTTCCTCAAAAGCGCCAACACACCGACAGATACAACAACAGCGATGCAAATGAAAACCAACAGCATTCGTCTCGAAAATGCCAATCAGCCGCCTGCTCTTGTACTGTCTCTTCTTGTATTCTTTACTTCTATCATATTATAGCCGCCAATAATGCTTACTGCTTCTGTCAATCGGCCCCGTATTTTCCGGCAGCTAATCGAGCCGGCGTCTCGACTCCTTGTTGTTTGGACATCGTAAGCACTACATTGCTGCGAATTTTGTTAAAGTCAAAGGAATCGACTCGGCGAAGGATACTAAACTGGTCCCGGATTCTTTCAAAGCCGAGAAATCACGAGCATCTGTTTGTCGCTCAGGGCTGTACGCACCACTGATACCGAACACGATGACGGTGGCCAACACCCAACACACCAACGCCACAAACGGAAATCTACGAAACATAAAACTTTTCTCACTCCTACTCACATCGCTCCTTATTAGTCAAGACTCACAAGCCTGTCCGAGGAACGGCGACAATCTTCAATACAGGCTACATAAGTAGCTTTCTGAGCAGTTCAAAAACTCTCTTTCTGTCTTGCAAACCACGAAACCCCGAAGCGATTGGCAACTTGCTGCCTGACCAAAGCTGGACACTCACCTTGATTATGCTATCGGTGTTCCATAGATTAAGACGCACCACTTGACTCTATATTAACATAAATTTCCCCAATTTTATGAAAAATCTCGTCTTTGTTGGGATAATGTGCTGGAAATGCTATCCACGGTCTGTTGTTTTGACAACGAGAATCCAACATATTGGCGTTAAAGACAAGCCCACAGGGGCCGGGACGGCTGCCAAAAGACGGCTGGAATACCGCTGAAGCCAAGCTGACAAGAAAAATCTCAGATAATCCTAAACGTCATTATTAGGCTTAAATCAATCAGGCGTTTTCGCTTGCAATAATATTGCCAAAAAATCCGGCAACGTATAAGAAGTATGCGAAATTTTATTGCAAAATTGATTAACTGAGTGTAAACTAAAAGCAAATTTTGATTGGCGGCGTAGCCAAGTGGCCTAAGGCGACGGTTTGCAAAACCGTTATTCGCCGGTTCGAATCCGGCCGCCGCCTGTTACTTTTCTCTATTACAGGCGTTGACAACTGATTACTTTCATTTACTAAAGCTACTGATCCTAAAGACTTATAGCTTCCAGCAGATTCTTGCTTTCTATCTTGCTCAATGCCAACTAAAGACGACCAGTTACATCCAAAGTCAGCATTTTTTGTAAGTTTTTTGTAAGCTGGTTTGTAATCGCTTTTATCGACTTTCACAGCCAAATCGTCTATACCTGTCTTCAACACTACTGCCTTATTTTTGCCAATTTTGTCGCCGTCCGAACCCGGTAGTGCAGGTAATGAGTTAATTGCCGCTCTTTCATCATACAAGCCGATATGGGTGTAAGTGTTCATTGTCAGACTTATGGTGCTATGTCGGAGCTAAGATTGTGTAACCTTGGACGAAACTCCGCTTTGGTGGAGAATACTTGCGAAGCTGTGTCTTAATGAGTGAAAATCAGCATATCAGCCGGCAGCGACCTCTGTGGATGTAATTTGCCCGTGTACGACCGGGATTGCTGTGATAGAATTTTCAAAGCTTTTTCCGACATTGGCGACGGATTTGCCGGCCGGGGTGAGAAATAACTACAGAGACGTGACCGACAACAATATGCTTAGGTCCGAGCAATCTACGAATGAACACGGATTTCGAGACATTTGCGATACATGATGCACAGACTGGCAGCGAGCAGGCATGGTGTCAGTTGTTCGAGCGGCACTTCGACGCAGTTTACCGGTTCTGCGTGGCGCTCGCGGGCGGCCGGAATGACTTGGCCGAGGAAGTAACCCAGCAGGTCTTCGTAGTTGCGGCCCGGCGGATCCACCG
>JBARRE010000447.1:0-5436 GCA_049644065.1 Sedimentisphaerales bacterium
ACGGCTTTCCAGACAGCAGCGGCAAAACCGCCGCCGATATCGAGTACCTGAATGGCGTCTGTAAAAAACTGGCCGATGCGATCAACGAGGCCGTCGGCAAGCTGCAGCCGGCTCATGTCAAAATCGCCACCGGCAAAGCACGGGGCAAAATCGCCTACAACTACTACGCGGAGAAACTTTACGACCCGCGCTGCGACGTCATTCAATTCCTCGGCGTTGGAGGCAAGACCATAGCCACACTTGTTAATTACGCATGCCACCCGGAAGTCATCGGCGCCGGCCAGGGAATTCTGTCGCCGGATTTTGTGGGGCCGCTTTACGACCGTATCGAGCAGCGCGGCGGAGGCGTCGGCATTTTCGTCAACAGCGCCCTGGGGGGCATGGTGACAGCCGACTGCCGGGGCCCGGACGGCAGGGACATGCGAACATGGGACGAATGTATCCGCATCGGAAATCTCCTTGCCGATGAGGCTTTGCGGATTGTTACCGATGCGCCAATCGAGAAAGAGCCGAAGTTATTCTGCGGCAGTACAAGCGTCGAATTCCCGGTTGAAAATGAGATGCTGCTGGCTATCGTAAAGATGTCCCCATTAGGTTTTCAGCTCAACGAAAAAGGCACCATCATCACACAAGTCAATGTCGTGAACCTCGGCGATGCACAAATGCTCACCATCCCCGGCGAAGCCCTGCCGAATATCGGCTATTACCTGAAGCGCAACATGCACGGCACGCATAATATGCTCCTCGGCCTGACAAACGATGCCTTCGGCTACATCCTGACAAAAGTCGACTTCAACAGCTTCGAACGTTATGACTATATCAGCAGAACGTCGCTGGGAGAAACGATGGGCGAGATTTTCATGGACGAAGCCCTCAAGTTCGTCGATACGTGCCCCCGGCCGGAAAAGTAGAAAACAATTGATGCTGGCATTTCGGCAACTCTTCAGTGACGAAGACGTCTTACGTGTCGAGGGCGTCCCGCCCTCGAATCGCGGGCAAGATGCCCGCGACACGAAACTACATTGCTTGCTGCTATTGAGTGCCGGCCGTCCGGGTGCTCGAAGTTGCCGCCGCGGACGCCTGGCCTCCTATAATCTTCAGCGCGTTGTCCCTGTATACTTTCCTGAGAACCGGATCGTTCAGGCCGAGACCGTATAAGGGCCAATGATAGCCGAAATGATCCCAGGCATAGAAGTGCTCATCTTCCGATTCCAGTATCCGGAAAGTCAGCCGGTATATCTTCGTGCTGAACCGCATGTCGGTCCCATAGACAAGCCTGTCCCGGTACTTCTCATAGAACCGGGCGGCAAACCTTGGAATGGGCGCCGTCTCGGCGAAACGGGCCGATATGTCCGCATACAAGTTAGGATATTTGTCGAACAACTTTCCGAGCTTGTTGAGATCATGAGAGCAATTGGCGAAGTGACAGGCGACGAAAATCGTATTCGGATGCCGCTTGACCGCCCCTTCCAGAATCTTCACCATGCCTTCGTGTCCCACAATTCCCGGCTGGTTGTCCAGCCTCCATTTGTAAGCATTCATGAGCCCGTCATTGGTTGCGTCCATGGGCAGATACATCCAGTACGGATCGGCCACGTGAATATTAACCGGCATTCGCAGCTCCGCGCATTTGGCCAGCAGCGGGTCCATGCGAGGATCGTCGAGATGCATTCCCCAGGCTTTCGTTGGCCTGCAATAGAATAATCCTTTGCCCTTATCGCCCAGCTCGCCGACGCCGCGTGCACCAACCTTGTAGCACCGCTCCAGTTCCTTAACCGCCGCGGGCCCGAAGTCCGGCTTGTCGTATCCGGTATAATCGAATCCGCACCACACTTCGAAACGGTCGGGATATTGGGAGTATTTCGCATAGACGGCATCGAACTCCTCTCCCACCGCCATTGTCAATACGATGGCTTTTTCAACTCCCGACTCATCCATAGACCGAATCCATTCGGCAACCTGCTCGGGACTCTTCGCATAGTCGTGGGCGTGCATGTCAATCACGGGATATTTGGCTTTGTCAATTGTCGTCTGAGGGACATTGTAGACAGACTTCGGACGATAGTCCTTGAGCAGCAAAGTCTCCGGCAATGGTTTTTCATCCGCGGAAAACACTTCGACAGTGCACAATATTACCACCAACAAAATGACACCGAAAAATAAGCTGGTGCTACGATGAGTGGGCATAGGTCTCATGGCAAATCTCCTTTTATAACAGGCTCGTCAAACGGTTGTTGAGCCTTTTTGTTTTTTCTGTCTATATTCAGCGGTCGCTGTCTGTATCTTTGCGCAGAAACGGCTGCGACGACACGATATTATAGCATCCTTCTCAAAAAAAGCCCCAATTAATTCGAAAGATATCGCCGCTCACATCATCAGGCAACTAAAAAAAGGCCTATACCAAATCACTCGGTATAGGCCCCGAACTTACTTGAACCTGTCGTATCAGCAACTAATTTTTTTGTCGACTGAGTCTAAGTTCACTGCTCAAGTTCACACCCATGCCGTCAAGAAAAATAACTTGATGGGATTTCTTACTGGGGCACGTATGTGATCTCCAGTTTAGGTGCAAGACCGCCACCGCGGTCATAGGAAGAAAAGTTCCGGTAGCCGCCCTCACTGTCCCGCGTGCTATACAAAATCGTCAACGAATTATTCGATGACCATCCGCCGCGATCGATAACTTCCTGAATCACATCGGCAATATCAGGACTTTCGTACCATGTGTTTTCAACCCAAGGCTCGTAGTGGTCCCAGTCAACCAAGGCATTTGTTCTGGACAGAGAGCCGATATGATGGGAGCCGCCAAGGTTCGCGGCGTCATCGGCGGCTTCTGCTTCGATCTTGCCGTAAACAATGTCGGTCAGGCGATTGTCATGGGATTGTATTTTCAAACTTGCGCTGATAATCTCGGTGCCCTGTGGGATATTCACATTCCGGAAAACCATGCCGGACATGTAATATGGCGGCCCCCCGAACGAGGAAAGGCCGGCACGAAGGTAATCACCGCTCAAATTCTGAAGACTATCGTTGGAAGCATAGCCGTCATCCTCACTTGAGGAAACCTGATATTCAACAGTTTCGACATCGACGATTGTAAAGCTCCAGACGCTGCCTTTACTAACCGTCCAACCCTTAGCCCCGATTTCGTCTATACGCCAGTAGTAGGTCCTGCCAAGAACAAGTTCCTCGGTAGCATAGTTTGCGACGAGCCATCGTCCACGATATACCCCCGACTGGTCCCACTTATTGGTAGCCGTGACACTATTAAGATTGGTGCCTAAGTACACATCATACGACACTCCCTCTTCTCTGGGATTCCAGCTAAGAACGGGAGTCTTATTGCCGATTCTTGCTCCATCAGCCGGCTGGGGATATGTCCCGACAGGCTCGATCGACAGATAACTGCCTGGGATGATGGTCCGCTTCGGAATACCGGGACCTTCCCATGCCACTTGACAATGGTCTCCACCGAGCCCCTCCTTCCAGATCGCCCTGATATAGTATTTGTCGCCAGCCATCAACCGAATAGGCATTGACTTCTGCGAAGCGTACTTGGTCCACGCGTTAGGATTTGCCCAGCCGCCGGGCGCAGTTGGTGAGTCTTTGACATAAGCGATTAATTCTACATTGATAGGATCATCATCTGTGCTCAACCATAATTCGCCCTGGTCATCAGTGCAGAGCCAGAAAGTATAATCACCTGTCAATGGCGCATAGAGCCAGCCGTGAATCCGTCCGCCGTAGTTGTCGTCCAATTCAGTTCCCGTGTCGAACTGAGAAAGCACTTTAGTTTCATCCGGTTCGTCCGGGTACTTCCAGTGGTCCTTGAGCGCATTTAAGCTATCACTATAGATATCGTTCCACTTCTCCTGTACGACCGTACCGAGGCCTGGAAAAGTGCCCGTAAAGCTCCAGATATTACCCTTATCTATCATAGT
This sequence comes from Sedimentisphaerales bacterium, assembly GCA_049644065.1. Taxonomy (GTDB): domain Bacteria; phylum Planctomycetota; class Phycisphaerae; order Sedimentisphaerales; family Anaerobacaceae; genus JAFGPJ01. The sequence continues at coordinate 3,942 of JBARRE010000447.1, forward strand.
GCCGTCATCTCTGACCTCATCGATACGCCAATAGTAAGTCTTGCCCGGAACAAGACCTTGGGGGAAAAGAGTTCCAAGATCAAAGGTAGTAGAGTTTTGATTACCTTTGAATGTATCACCAAGGCCATCGTTAACTTCATCGAAGTTGTCACCGAGGTACACATCATGCGTCACATCACCAAAGCCTGCCGTCCAGCTCAAAGTCACATCCAGATCCACAAACTTAGAGCCGTCAGTAGGGTATGGATTATACGCAGTCTGGGACGCAATTGTAAAACTCCAGACATTACCTTTGTGTATTGCTCCGCCTGCCTCGACTTCATCGATACGCCAATAGTAGGTCGTTCCGGGAACAAGACCGTCCGGGAAAGGAGAACCGGGCAAGCCGACATCGAAATACGTTAAGCGCTGGTTGCCCAGGAACGTACCGCGGATTCCTCCCTCCACGTCAGCAAAATTATCACCGAAGTACACATCGTGAGAATCTGCAGTGTATCCCTTGGTCCATCTAAGATTCGCCCACGTCTCCGGAATCACAACGCCATCGGCTGGGCTTGGATCAAGCGCAATCTTCAGAAGCCCGGTGGTAACATTGTCGAACGTGAATGTACGCATCTGACCGCCTGCATGAGAGGTAACGCACAAACCAATATAAACATCCGTGTTCATAAGGACGATACGGGGATTCACTGTTCCGTCGCCGCCATAACCGTTGGGTTGTTGTATCCAGTTAATACCGTTGTACGAATAGTAACCTGTGAATGTGTTGCCTGTACGTTTGAGCTTGACCCACAAAGGAGGGGATACCTGGGATCCGCCGTGTGAGCTGAACGAGACTCCGCCTATTGTAGACCTGCACTGGAAAGCTTTGCCGCCGCCCTCGCCGCCGGTCACTACCATCATAACGTGCTTCGAGTCCGTATCGAGTGTTTCTCGTATCATCACACCTCCCTTGGCCCAAGCATTTGAGCCGAAGCCATTACTGACGACGCGTGCGATTATCTCACCGTCCCCGGATAATGGTACGTATGCATAATGGAAAGCGTCCGCATTACCCCAGATGTCCGCACCGTCCCCTCTGATTGTCCAGGTGCCGCTGCTCTCAAAAGTGCTGCCGCCAAATGTTCCGATGTCCTCGTTCGACCATCCCGCCGGCACTAAAGCCGATGCATTACCGGCCAGGATCAGCACTAAAACAAATGAAACCGAACAAAACATTCTTCTACACATAATAATCCTCCCTTCAAAGTTAATACAAAAAGACCGATAACAATTCTTAGTTTTCGCTACATTTTATTAATCCTTACCCAGAATGATAATTTACGACCTGAAATTTCCTCTTTTTTCTATAAAAGCCGAACAGAAGCCGCCAATTGAAAATTACGCATCAGCAGTTGCCATGAACCCTACTTATACTAAATTAGTTCCCTTGCTGTCAAGGAAATCAACGAACAGTATTTCTACTGAGGGACGTATGTAATCTCCAGTTTAGGTG
>JBARRE010000448.1:0-2713 GCA_049644065.1 Sedimentisphaerales bacterium
GCTCAATAATGACAAGGGTATTGAAATCGGCAGCAATTTTTACTGGCTGTCTACCAGGCCGGATGTTTTGGATTATGATACTAAGGTTGAGCCCTGGCCCTACTTCACGCCCAGCAAAGAATTCGCAGACTTGACAGCACTGAATTCGCTACCGCCTGCGAAAGTTAACCTCAAGTATCATGCCGAGATGACTGGCGAACAGACAAAAATGACGGCAACGCTGCACAACGCCGGCGAGACAATCGCATTTTTTATCGAGCTGAAAGTGGCAGAGAAGATAAGCGGCGAAACGATCTTGCCGATCTTCTGGGAAGATAACTATGTAAGCCTCCTGCCCGGTGAAACCAGAACCATCGACGCCACATTTTCAACCACAAATGACCAGGCCGTCTTAACCGTCGATGGATGGAATCTGGAGAATCGGCCAAATCCGGACCGGACTACTATAATAAAAGCTTTGTAGCCACAGCAGCGCACGGATATAATATCAACGGGTGATAAAAGCCAACATTAGATCCCGGCACAATCTGGATGGATCAACTTTTTGGAGAACATTGATATGAAAAATCATCATAGAATCTACAAGTCAAAAAATGCAAAGATTTCCCGACGCCAATTCATCGGCAGTGCGGCTGCCACCACAGCGGCGTTTACCGTGGTCCCACGGTATGTGCTGGGAGGCAGCGGAAACACACCGCCGAGTGAAAAACTCAACATTGCAATCATCGGCACAGGCGGTCAGGGCACACAAAATATCAAGGGACTGCTCGGACACGCAGACGTTCAAATAATAGCAATTTGTGACGTCAACGAGCAATCCGATTACAGCCGCTTCTATTACGGCGGCGTGGCAGGAAGAAAGCCGGCACGGGAACTCATCGAAAAACATTACACCGATCAAAAATCGACCGGTAGTTACAAAGGCTGCGCCAGCTATGTCGATTTCCGCCGAATGTTCGAAGAAGAAAAAGGCATCGATGCAGTGCTTGTGGCGACGCCGGACCACATCCACGCAACAGCAAGCATGGCGGCAATTAAAAACGGCAAGCACGTCTATTGTGAAAAACCTCTGACGCACTCGATCCATGAAGCCCGCAAAATCACCGAAGCAGCGAGGCAGGCCAAAGTCGCTACGCAGATGGGCAACCAGGGTCACAGCGGCGAAGGAATTCGGCTGACTGTAGAATGGATCCAGGACGGTGCAATCGGCGATGTGCGGGAAGTGCATTCATGGAGTCATACGGGAGCCGGATGGGCAGATAATTTCAAAGCCAGACCCAAGGAAACACCGCCGGTACCATCCGGACTGGATTGGGATTTGTGGCTCGGCCCGACGGCGCGAAGACCGTATCACCCGGCATACGCGCCGTATAATTGGCGCGGCTGGTGGGATTTCGGAACAGGAGCAAATGGAGATATGGCCTGCCATAATATGGACCCCGCCTTCTGGGCTTTGGAATTAGGTCATCCAATAAACGTTGAAGCCAGTTCGAGCGGAATCAATCCGGAGACGACGCCGTCGACATCGACCATTCACTATCAGTTCGGCGCCCGCAAGAACATGCCGCCGGTTAAGATGACCTGGTATGGGGGCGGGCTAATGCCGCCGCGTCCGGAAGAGCTGGAACCGGGCCGGGAACTAACAGGCGGCGGAAACGGCATTCTCTTTGTAGGCGATAAGGGCAAGATCATGTGTCCCGGGTGGGGCGGCAATCCCCGAATCATTCCCGAGACCAGGATGAAAGCCTATAAACGGCCGCCGAAGACACTTGCCCGGTCCAAAGGCCATCACAGAGACTGGATCGACGCCTGCAAGGGAGGCAAGCCCGCAAGCTCAAACTTCGACTACGCAGGCCCGATGACCGAGGTGGTTCTCCTGGGCAATGTCGCCCTGCGTGCCGGCAAGAAATTGGCCTGGGACGGGCTTAATATGAAGGCAACCAACGCTCCCGAAGCGGACCGTTACATCCGCCCGGATTATCACAATAACTGGACACTGTAGTCCGGCGGAAGCGCTGGCTTTATCGTCTGATTTACGGCTATTGCTCTTGCCCTATCGGTTTAGATGGAGTCCGGTCAGTTGCCCCTAATTTTCTTGCAATGCCGGCCTGTTGGTTGTAAAGTAAGCAAAATACGAAGGAGCAGTGGCCGAGCGGCTTAAGGCGACGGTCTTGAAAACCGTTGTACCGAAAGGTACCGGGGGTTCGAATCCCTCCTGCTCCGATAAGAGGAGTTCGAACACCCGTAGATGCAAAGCAGATACCACGGGGGTTTGACGCCCCGGTGTCGTGGCCGGTTGCAATCTGTTTCTCGCAGCTCGGCAGAGCTAAAACCGGCAGTCCTGCATCCGCTCCTGCTGTTAAGTTAGGCTATTTTAACGCCGTTTCGGAGTGGGTGTCGGGTCTTGAAATTGGCTTTGTTTGGCTTTGAATTGGCTTTGTTTTTTGGGGCCGTAAATCGGAGTTATTCTCTGTATCGCCTTGTAATAACTGAGCTTACGTCATTTTTCGCTCCCGGCAAATTGGCTTTGTTTTTTCAAATTCAGCTCAAATTTTTCATCGTTTTCTACTCTTTTTCACCCGTTTTTATCATTAAATCCGCCGGAGAAGCTCCGGATTTATTTTCATTTTTGCCTTTTGCCTTTTTACTTTTGCCTTTCCCTAAAATTGGCTTTGTTTGGCTTTGAATTGGGTTTGTTTTTTCGCAGCCCGAA
>JBARRE010000449.1:0-5466 GCA_049644065.1 Sedimentisphaerales bacterium
GATTGCTGTTATATCCGCAATATACGGCGCCGCCATAAGCCCAGCCTGCCCAGCCGCCATTACCGCCCCAGCCGTCACCACCCGCATTGCCATTACCATTTCCGCCATGGACACCCCGCAGAAAACAGCGATCGAATCTACAGTTAAGGACTGTCGGGGAAGCATTGCCGAATAACGCTAAACCTCCACCGTAGAAGCCGGGTGCGGGAAGACCGTCATTTCCAGCTCCGGCGGGGGGATCGTCCATGAACCACTCCGTATTTTCAAAGGAGTTTGTGATGGTTAGGCCGTTTAGGACCGTATCCCGGCCCACATTCATCATGATGAAACGTCCGTCGATAATTGTAGCCGCAACAACACAAGGATCCTGAGGATTAGTGCTTGCTATGGTAATAGCTTGATTGTTTATCGTGATATAATCACTTTCAGGATGCTGTTCGGGTTCATAGGAATAAACACCCGGCGCTATAATGATAATATCACCATCGTTCGCATCTTGAATGGCAGTGTAAATATTTGTATAGTCGCCCGGAACATCGAGAGTTCTCACCTGACTAAACGTCACGGCAACATTTTTGTCCGAATCCATGATAACATAATTAATCGCAGCGGTTGAAGCATCGTTATCTGTTCCGAACCATTGTCCGACATTCCAGCCTGGCATGGAAGTGGCTGTGAGTTCTACAGGCATGCCGGCGTAATACGTGCCGCTTGTCGGTTGAACAGTGCCTCGTCCGCCTGCTACCATGGCAGTTAAATTATAAACAGGGATTCCTTCATGGTCAATAAAATGGTAACCGATATCGACTGTCTCCGCGTCTCCCTGGCCATCAGTGCGTGTAGTGTAATCCGACAACCCGAGATTTTCGGCCAGGTCGCTGCCGGCATTCAGAGCAGGACTATCGACTGCCTGGTCTGAAGCAAGCTGGCTGAGATAATACTTTCCAAATGGCCCGGCCACAAAAAGCGGGTCGTCTTCAATGTTCGTATTGTCAAGATCAGTACCGCTGGAGATGTGGACCTCCTGATTAATTGTATCATAAAGTATGTGATCGCCATCCGGATTGTTGTAGAATAAACTATATTTTACAGTCGTATTGCCAAAGTCCTCTTCAGCTATTGCACCTTTGTTGCAGTCATTGAATATCGAATCGATGATCGTTGCGTCCGAACTCCAGTCGCAGAATATTCCTCCACCCATACCGTTTGTCCGGTTTTCGCTGAAGGTACAGTTTTTAATCTCGGGCTTTGCGAATAAGTTGCAGGAAATCGCACCGCCATCAACAGAAGCAGAGTTGCCGGCCAACAGGCAGTTTTTGATTGAGTGTTCGACAAATCCACCGTAGAAATTGATTGCGCCACCCGAGCCGTTAAGGCCTTCGACGACATTATTACTTAACGAGCAATTTTCTATGGTTGCCTGCGTATCGGAACATACAATACCGCCGCCGATATCGCGTCCGCTACCGACGTCGCCTGTACCGCCGAGATTGAGACCCGCCAGGTAATTTTCGCTGTCAAAAATAGCATGAAGATCTATTTCGATGGGTAAAAATAAGCTAATATTACTGGTGGAAGCAGCGCTGATACCGCTGCCGCCTGTGGCTGTATTTCTATCAATAAACCCTCCATTTATAGTGACATCGCCACCGGATAGCAGTAAAGCACCACCGTTTTTAGCTATATTTCCTATGAAAATGCAATCCATAAACCTGGCATCGAAGTCCTGGAAATGCACGCCGCCGCCCCAGCCGTTTGTACCCAGGGATGCCTGGTTTCCTGTAAAGGTGCAGCGATTGAAGTTAAGTCTCAGGATTACACGGACTTCGGGATTATTGGTATTGTAGTACGCTTCTATTGCACCGCCGTTTTCGCCGGCAAGATTGCCGACGAATGAGCAGTCTGTAAAGTCAGCGTCACCTTCGGAGCGAACGGCGCCGCCGTCGCGTATAGCAGAGTTACTCGAAAAACTGCTGTTGTTAACATCCATATGGACTCTGTCGGCAATGTATATTGCACCTCCGTCAATCGCCCCGGTGTTTTGTATGAATAAACAGTCATCGACGTCCAAAGTACATCCGGAACTGCAATAGACCGCTCCGCCGAGATTGCCTGTGAAGTTGCAGTCATCAAGAATAACAGTGTTGTTTATCTCGGCAAATATAGCACCGCCTCTGGTATATGCAAACGTAGGGATATTAGTATTAGTCAAGAAGTCGAAGTAGCTGCCAAGTATGTAGGCCTTGTTATCGATGAATGTACAGTTGGCAAAGTTCGCATCGGAAATATCACCAAAGTATGCTGCACCACCGGCTATGCCGTCAAATGATAACACAAAACCGATGGAACCAGGCTGAGCAGGCGGATCAAGAGCACCACCGTCACCTGTGGCGCCGCCAAGTCCACCTATGCCTGTGGCAGCTACATTGTTTACGAAGTTGGAATCTGTTATGATTGGGCAGCTTTGGTTATCACTGTAGATTCCGCCACCGATGCCGTCGCCAAGTGCAAATCCTCCGCTACCTCCTCCGCTTTCTGATCCGCCGCTCGTACTGCCTCCTTGACCGCCGTCTCCACCCATGCCGCCAAGAGCAGAATTGTCCCTTATAATACAATTAGTTATTATCGGGCAACTTCCAGTCAAACAAGCAATAGCGCCGCCATAACCGTTTCCTTCTCCGGTTCCGGCGTGGCCGCCCCACTGCCCATCGCCCGATGTTTCAGGAGGATCGGCTGGATCTGCCGTTGGTGGTACAAAAAGCCATTCATCAGGTAACTGAGAGAGGTCAAATCCGGGTGGAACCGGATTCCAACCAGGAGCGCCATCGCCGCCGTGAGCACCAGTAACCGTGCAGTTGGTTATTATACAGTTTTTGATAGTCGGAGAGCTGCCGTTTTCGCAGAGAATACCACCGCCATAACCATCGCCTGTAATGGTTGCTCCTCGTTCTGCTCTTGGGGGAGTTTGATTGGGATCAGGATTGTCATCCGGCTCAAGCTCGTACGGGACAGGCCTATCGATTCCAGGAGTATCGATTCCATACCGCCCGGGTAGTCCATTTCCGCCATTGATATAACCGTTTCTGATAGTGAATCCAATTACTTTCGTATTTTGGTCTTCACCGCTATGGAAGTGGAAAGCACGGACATTGTTTAGTCTGGCGCCGTTGCAATCAATAATCGTGTTAGCTATAACCTCCGGATTGTCCGGATCGGTTGACATTAGAGTGATGTTCTTGCCCTGGAAGTCAATACCGCCCGGGCTGGTAACGTTGTGAACTCCCCGGCCGACAATAATATTCGTGCCGTGTTGGTCTGCAACCTGTACAGCTTCCTCTATTGTCCTGTACTGTGATGGAACCAACAGGTTTCGGGTAATATCCTGCTCGAACTCGACACGGACCATCTGGCTGCCATCAACCGTCAACACATTGACATTGGTATTCCAGGACGGATCCTTGTTGGTTCCTGCCCAGCTCTTTACCCGGTAGCCTTCATCGGGCGTTGCCGTAAATCTGACGACGTCGCCTCTATATGAATTGTATGTGAACGTATATGTTTGGTTGTCGGCGTCATATACGGTCTTGCTCGGATCGATTGTGTCGGGATTCGCCTGGACAGTTCCCGGACCAACCACAACAAGAATTAATTCCTGCTCCGGTCCGCGTACGATTGAATGGTAACCAATATCCACGACGCCGGCATCGGCAACACGATCGGTCCTTGTTGTATAGAGATCCATACCCAGATTGCCTGCAAGGTCGCTGCCGCTATCGACGCACGGGCTGTCTGCAGTCTGTCCGGCCTCAATTTGGCTAAGGTAGTTCAGCCCGACAAAGAGTGGGTCAGCATTGATATTACCGGCAAGCCAGTTAAGGGTGCGTCCCGGTTCGACATGAACAGCTTCCGCGGCCCGGCCGCCCTGAATGTCGGAATATGAAACTGTGAGCGTAGCAGGTCTGTCGAGATAAATCGGCTCGTTATCGCTTCCGATTGCAATCTGGTTGCCAATGTTACCCCTGTTATCCCAGATAATGCTATCGATAAGAGTTGTTTTTGTTTCGTAGGTGCACGATAAGCCACCGCCTCTTCCGCGATTGGCATCAGTGGAATCGTATGCCATATTGTTTATAATAGAGCAATTTGCGATTGTCGGCTCAACGAACCAATTAGCAACAATACCACCGCCGTCAATAGCAGCGGAGTTTTCTTTGATCAGGCAATTTCTGAGAACCGGCGCAGAGGGATCTCCGCCCAGATACACACCACCGCCGGAGCCGGAAGACGAATTATCGCTTATGAGACAATCTTCGATCTTCGCATCGGATGACCAGCAGAAGATACCGCCCCCACCGCCATATATAACATCACCAAAAATGGTACCAATAATGGGGTAAGATGAGATGGAAGTGGGATCAACTGCCAGGGTATCGGTGGCATCGTTATTCGTGATAGTACAACCGATAATTGTAGGTGCGCCTCTGCTAAAGTATAAACCGCCGCCGGTATCAGCAGTATTATCGTCGAATTTGCTGTAAGAAACTGTTACTTCGGAATCTTCACCATGCCAGTATAGGCCACCGCCGAATCCAGCCAGGTTGCGGTAAAATTCAGTGTCTTCAATATTTATCGTGCTGTTGTTGTACCATGTGCTTTCGAGCACATCAAATTCGCCGCCGCCGTAAACACCACCGCCGGAGCCTAACGCTAAATTGCCGTTGAATTTGCTGTCATCTATATCCAGTGAGCACTCGTACAAGATGAAGAGACCGCCACCGTCACGTATAGCAACATTACCTGCATATTCACAATCTTTCGCCTCGATTGAGCAGCCTGGGTCATAGAACTGACCGGCTCCGTAGCGCGCTCTGTTGCCGATGAATTCGGATTGATTCAGTATTGCTGTGGATTCCTCGGCATAATATTCGCCGCCGCCGTCATGTTGTTCCGACGTATTGCCAGCTATTATGCAGTTGGTCATCTTGATTTTTGTGCCGAAATCGTAGTAATTTCCACCACCAAAAGTCGTTATGGAACTTGGATCAGTCGACGAACCTGCTTCACCGGGTCCACCGGCAGCACCATCAGTACCGGGCAGGCCACCTGTTCCGGGTCCAAAAGCGTTAGGATCGCCTCCTACGTTAGGGTCAAAGGGATCTATTCGAAGGGATGTAGTGGTTGCATGATTAGCAATTATAGTATCCGACATATCGACTTCGCAGTCTTCGCCGAAATATATGGCGCCACCCCATGATTTTGCCCCGTCCGGGCTCGCGTTACCACCGCTACCACCATTGCCGCCGTCACCGCCAGGTGCTGTATCTTCGTTATTGGTGCCATCTGCTCCATCAGGATTACCGCTGCCGCCGGCACCGCCGTCAGCGCCTTCTCCACCTGCTCCACCTCCACCTCCACCACTACCGGCGAGTCCTCCGCGTCTGCCTATCCCCTGGGTAGTCGTACAGT
>JBARRE010000450.1:0-13360 GCA_049644065.1 Sedimentisphaerales bacterium
CCGCACCTTTCCGTCTTGTTTAGGATTTAGAGCTTAGTGCTTAGAGTTTCCGGCCAAAGGCCGGCATATTGGCTTTGTTTGGGTTTGTTTTTTGCCGCCCAAAACCACTCAAAATCACTAAAATCTCCATAAGTCTATGCTATCACTATATTAATGCTATTTTGCCTATTTTAACATTGGCTTTGTTTTTTCAAATTAGCTTTTTCATTTGGCTTCCATTCGTCTTGTTTAGGATTTAGAGCTTAGTATTTCGGATTTCCGGCCATAAGCCGGTTTTGGTTTTGTTTTTTCAAATCGGGTTCTCTCAATCGCCCCTTTAGGCCTGCCATTCCGCACCTTTCCGTCTTGTTTAGGATTTAGAGCTTAGTGCTTAGAGTTTCCGGCCAAAGGCCGGCATATTGACTTTGTTTGGGTTTGTTTTTTCGCCGTCTCAAAACATAAATATCTTCATAATCCCCTTTCATATAGATACTTAAGCTCGTTTTGCCCTTTCGCAAATTGGCTTTGTTTTTTCAAATGCACTCATAGCCACAGAGACACAGAGGTCACAGCGCGGCCTCCGGCCGCAACCAAACTAAAAAATTAAAATGTAAAACGCAAAACTTCGGAATCCCGGCAAGCCGGGATAACTCTTTATTATCTAAACAATTACGTCAGCCTTGTCGAAAAAACGTGCACAAAAAACAAGAAGTTGAAAGATTGTAGTACAGAGAAATAAGCAAAAGTAATTAATACATCATAAATAATAATGTCTTCTCCATTCAGAATTCAAAATACTTTATACAAAACACGATTTGAGATTAACTACGAACAATGAACTATGAACTATCTACTATTCCATTAGTTATATGTATATTATATCATATTCAGAGTTGGGTATCAAGTGAAATCTAAAAAAATCTCCATGACTTGTATCGCTCTTTGGCTATGTTCAGAGCTGAACATAGTTGAAGGAGTTGCGGTGATAAACCTAAAACGCCTTTCGGAGTTTGTGGGCCTATTTTTTGCACAATTTTGTTTCTATTTTTGGAACCTGTTGGCAAAGAGGCTACTTGATGTTGCGGTGAGCAAAGTTTCCACTAATTTCAGGAGAAATTGCGTGCCGAGAAAAGTCGGATAACTAACAGGCCGTGCAACGGAAAAAGCCAGCTTTTTCAACGGCCCCACTTAATTCTGCCTTTTAATTAACCTGAGAACAGAAGATTGAACCATTTTGTGAATTTCAAAGCTTCTTGTGAGTCGGCCCTGAAATATTTTGCTGTTATAGCTGTTCCGAATGGTAAGCCTGGATTTTCCTGCCATGCAAGCCATGTATGGATTCTCGCTTTGCTAAACAATTTATCAGAAAATTGAGCTCCGATCTGTTTCGCGTGCTTCGTTACTTCATCAGCATACAACCAACACTCATCATCTAACGGAACCAACTTACTCAGAAAATCTTCAAGCTCTCCTTTGTTTTGATTATCAGGCATAAGCCAAACGCCAACTTTCCAGTCAGTGTATATACCTGTAATGATTGTTCCATCTTGATTAGGTGACTCAGGGAGTGTGACATACATTTTAGAAAGCTCATTCATCACCTGTTGCCATCGTTTATCCACGTCCAAGTTTGCATCTACAATGATTCCGAGACGTTTGTAGGACTTCACGGAAACTTGTATGGATTTCACTAAAGGATCAAAGCCTCCGCAATCATGCACATGAGGAAGTAAATCTGTCGAATTATCCCAATCGATTCCGTGTCTTTTCATTAGGTGAATTACGGAATGTTTATCATCTACTCCTTCTACGAGTAGTCTATACGATGAGCTTTCTCGTCTCATCCCCTGAGCTCCACATGCTGTTCGGCGGCTATTGAAATCTCTTCAGGAGTATAGACAACTGTTCTGTCCCGTTGCTCATCAACTCTGTGCAATCTTACACCCTCGCAGAGATCAGGTTCATTACTGGAAAGCCAGGCAAGGCTCCGAACACAATCCAAGCTATGTGTTGTGGCGAACAACTGAATGTCAAGACGCTTTGCTGTCGTAATGAGAACACGCCACATATCGCTCATTACGGAGTGGTGAAGACCAGTGTCGATCTCATCAATCATTACGAATCCGTGAGAAGAACGGCTAACTGCCGTAGAAGTGGTTAACAAGTGCCTGATGCCATCACCGAGACTTCCTAGTGGCACCCGACTTTCAAGGTTTCGTAATTTAACATATATACCTCCAGAGGAGCTAGCGTACCTCTGATAAGACCTTGAACTAAGAAAAGCGATCCTCTCAATCATTGGCTCCAGAATCCGGAGACTCTCAATTACATTTGATTCTTCTTCTGTGAGGGCAATGGAATCCCAGAATTCCTGGAGTTCGATGCTTTCGATACCTTCAGACCTTATGAAGCTCACAGGTCTTTCCTCAGAGTTTGGTTTGGAACTCAGGCGACGAACAACGTCGAGAGAGATGGCGCCTGAGAAAGCCATGGGGTAGGTTACAGGTTCCTTCCTCTTACTATGCTGAATAGACAATGATAGATGTGGTTCCAGGACAATTACGTCAGAGAACAAAGCCCTATCATTGTCTCGAGTACTATCGGAGGGACATACTTCGCACGTCAACTCAATGCCATCACTCGATTCTACTCCTTTGATTTGGAACTGCGTCCCGACCTCACAGTCATGGCCGTAAAAGAGATGGCTTACATCGACATAACGATTGATTCTGTTCTGCTCACGCTGCTCGTACATCTCCCCCCGCCGCATTGCGCAACCAACCACGGGCGCAGTTCTATCCCCGCTAAGGAGCATTTCAGCAGCTTCCAAGATTGTTGTCTTGCCACTGTTATTGCGTCCAACGAACAGATTAACTCGTGATAAATCCCGGACATGTAATTCCTTAAAGGTCCGGAATTTTCTAATTTCTAAATCGCTCAGCATAATACTCACCCTTGAGATACAAACAACATCGGTATGATATATTGGACTGTAAGTTATAGCAACAAGAAAAAACCTGCAAATTTGTAAGGTACCAACCCTCTGCGTCAAGCGCAGAGATATTCTATGTTGTCTTGACTATTATTGTACACCTCTGGCGGCAATTATCCAGAAATCATCGTGAGAAAAAAGGTGCACGTGGCTGGTCACGTACATTATTGGCTTGGTGTGTAGCCTAATTTGCCCCATATGGCCTTCTGAACCTCGTGCAGAAATCTGGGAAATTCGGGACACCTTACTTATTTCTCCCTTTCATATCTCGGATAGGATTCTCCAAACTGATGCGTCAAAACTGCCTCACTCGGCGACCGTGGATTTAGAACTATCAAACGTCATTCTGTTTGTCACAAATTATCCGGGAAATCCAGGAAAAGGAAGTATTTATGACAATAGATTCTGTTACCAGGCATGAGGCATGTAGCTTTCGAACCGCCTGATGTATTGCCAATCGCCTTTATACTCGTGGCAAAGGCCCCAGCGCATGGCTTCGAGCGGACTTTTGTCCGTATCAAGTGAGCGAACCAAACCAACTGCTTGCGGTCCCCATTGAATGTGCGATTTGATTTCGAAGTTGATGCCGTCTTCGGCGAATTGGATGGTATTTCTTTCGGGGCCGTCAGTGGTTAACATGGCGGCAATACCGCCCCTGTAGGGCCAGACACATAGTTCATGGCCGCTGTTGGTAATCGGATTGTACGGCGATTTAACGTAAGGGCCTTCCGGCTTGTCGGCAATGGCAACGCCCCATTTTATCTCTCGTCCGCCGAATGTAATGCGCTCGCCCATGCGCTCGCCTTTGTAGTAAAGGTAAAATTTGTCCCTGTAAAACATCAGCGTGGGGTCGTGCACTTTGTGACTGTCAAAGTCGCCCTGTTTTTTGACTTTGAAGCGATTGTCCTCATCGCCCAGCCATTGGCCGTTATCGGCGGGTTTAAGAATGGGTGCATCTAATTTTTTCCAGGGCCCATCCGGAGCTTCGGCGATGGCCATGCCGACATTGTTTTTTACACGGTTGACATAAGGAGCTTTGACCACCTGATAAACAATATAATATTTTCCATCGTGGGCCAATACTTCAGGAGTAAATACCGCCCGGTCGTCATAAGCGCCCTGCGGCCCTCTTCCAACAGCAAGCCCTTGTTCTTTCCAATCCCACCCATCTTTCGAGGTGGCGTACCAAACCTCGGTCAAGTCCCATGGGAAGACCTTTTTCGAAGGATCGCCCGTACCGAAACCGTATGCTTTTCCTTCGCCTTTAGTGTACCAGACATAGTAAATGTCGCCCACCAGGATAACCGCACTTGGGTCTCTGCGAATTACACCTTCTTCATATTGGAAATCGCCCTTGAGATCGTGCTTTCTAAAACCGCAAAACCACTCGGGGCTTTGGTCGTAATTTCTTTCTATTGCACGCTTCGATGCTGCGCTCAACTTACCTTTGATTGGAATGGCATTATTGTTATAAACTTCTTCTTTGGTCTTTTGAGCTGGAGAAGGCGATTCGCATCCGATGACACTGATAATTAAGCATGACAGCAAGTAGCAAGTAATGTGTTTCATTTTTTGTAAAATGGAAATTATAGAACTTTAATTTATTGGATAGATAATCTTATCCGGAAAACCCTGGTGTTCAAACAATCTTTACTGTTATTGGCCCGGGAAAGCCGAAAATATATTGAAGAAGAGGTTTTGTAATTAGAACAGGATGTAATGGTTTTGACGATGAGAAATAATCCGGTCTCCGACAGTGTCGCGATGGTAGTCGTTCTTTTGATGGCTGTCGGTACGGTCTTTGTCTTCTCGGCCAGCGCTAACATCGGTCAGGAGATAGACTTGCAGAGGTTCTACGAATACGCCAGCCTGCGGCAGATCCTGTTTTTCCCATTGGCGTGCCTGATTATGTACTTCTTCTCTTGCTTTAACTATCGCAGACTGAGCTTCGCCAACGGCTGGCTGCGAAATCCGACCAGCTACTTGTTAATCCTTAGCATCGTGCTGCTTGCAATTGTTTTATCACAGCGATTATACCCGGTGTTGCCGCGACTTGTTCCGAAGATAAATTGGCATTACCGCTGGCTAAGAATCCCCATTGGGCCTATCGATATAAGTTTCCAGCCATCCGAGCTGGCAAAATGGGCGGTCATTTTCTTCCTCGCAGCCGTATGCGATAAGATCGGTCCCAAAATCAGGTTATACTGGAAAAGGTTCATCCCCATCTGCTCGGTCGTTGGCTTGGTAGTCATACTTATAATCGTCGAGGATTTCGGCACGGCAGCGTTAATAACACTCCTGACCTTTCTGATGTTAATCATCGCCGGCGCAAGATTGTGGCACATCTTGCCCCCTCTTCCACTCACTGCTATTGCCTTTTATATAGCGATCAAGCAATCTCCCGCCCGAATGCAGCGGATTACTGCTTTTCTGAACCCTGATAAATGGGTGGATACGATTAATTATCAACCGAACCAGTCGCTGATTGCCTTAGGCTCCGGGGGACTGTGGGGCAAAGGATTAGGCAGGGGAATCTGCAAATACGGCCATTTGCCGGAGGATCATACAGATTTTATTTTCGCGATTATAGGTGAAGAACTCGGCTTCGTCGGAAATGCGGCGGTTATCTTACTGTTTATCATGCTCGTTGTGCTGGGAATCCTTGTCGTCATTCGCTGCAAGGACCGTTTCGGCCAGCTTCTGGCCAGCGGGATCGTTCTGGCGATTGCCATTCAGGCGGCGCTCAATATCGGGGTCGTAACAGTTGTTCTGCCAACGAAAGGGATTCCTCTGCCGTTTGTCAGTGCCGGCGGAACGAGTATGCTGCTGTCGGCCGCTGCGGTTGGTGTGTTGATAAATATTGCCAGGCAATCTCCTGCGGGACACGACCAGCACGAATATCAGTCCGTGGACTAAAAAAGCCGCGGATATTCACAACACGTAGTTACATTATTCTGGCGAACAATCCAATACCGGAGATTAGTCCGGCAATAATTCCCGCGATTGCGAGCCCCACATCCAAACGATGGTCTCGATAAGATTTAATGGTCTTTATGACCGTCACCGCCAGGAAGATGGAAAAAAAGGCGGGCAGGAAGACGAACACAAATCCGCCGGCGAATCCCGGATCGAGAGAAGCAAACAGGAGACTCGCGAGTCCAAGTATAAACGACCAGGCGGCCTGTCTGCGAGTGCTGCCCGGCGCGCCGGTATCGAGCAGCTCTTTCCGGCCGATCATTTTCTTTATCTCGTTCCGGACTCGCTCCGACGGCGATTCCGGACCAAATGCTGTCTGGTTCAACCACTGCTTATATAAAAGTACGTCCAGGATCAGCAGCGGCGGTCCGAAAAAGAGTACAAACCAGGGGAACTCACGACCGCCAAATGACGCTATAAGTGCGACCAGGATAATGAGACTTGCCGCCACTGCGAAAATGTTGACCGCGACTTTTCCCATCCCTTTATTACTGGTGTTCGGTGTTTTCTCCATCACTTCGATAAACGCCACGTGCACTTCGTGCCGCGTCAGCACAACCAGTGCCCAGATTCCGATCGGCAGTCCCAGCAGCGATCCCGGGCTTGGTACTAATTGCAAAACACCGGCAGCTACTGCCAATCCGTATGATTGAAGCCGCATCATTCTTTGCGCTCCCACGAAGGTCAACAGACCCGTCGCCGCAAAAATAATCCCGATACTTCCCGTTATTACCGCCTCGGGAGACGTTAGACCCGAAGTCACGCTGACTATCGACCAGGCCAGCAGCAATATAAGGGCTATGCCGCAATTAATCAGCCCGGCGATCATCAGACCTATGCCCGGCGCCCTGATACGCTGCCGAATAGCTTGCAGCTTGTCGTCTGCCGCCGGTCGATACGACACAACATCCCGACCGCCGGAGGAAATTGCCTCGACGTCCGTTTTCACCTCGCTGATGTGCTGGTAGCGGCGATCCGGCTCCTTCTCTAAAGTCCGCAGCACTACATTATCGAGCCGTATGTCCACCTGCGCCCTTTGAGATGGCGGGTCAAACCGGCCCAAAGGCAGCTCGCCTGTGAGCATTTCATAGAATACAACTCCCAACGAATAAATATCCGCACGGTGGTCCACTTCCGAGGGATGCTCGATTTGTTCGGGGGCCATGTAATGCGGCGTACCCATCTGCTGCCCGACTTTTGTCAGCATGGATGTGGGGCCGGTTGCCGGGCGATCCAAAAGCTTGGCAAGGCCGAAATCGGCGATTCTTACCTGCCCCTTTCTGTTCAGAAGGATGTTCTCAGGCTTGATGTCACGATGTACGATTCCCTCTTCATGAGCGTACTGAAGGGCCTCGCAAATCTGTGGTATAATTTTGAGTGCTTCGGACGCTGAAAGCTCGCCGGTTTGAATCACCCGGCGTAAATCCGTCCCATCCACAAATTCCATAATAAAGTAGTACAGGCTGGCTTCCGTGTGGCCGAAATCGTAAATTATGACGATGCGAGGGTGGCTCAGTCTTGCCAGCGAACGTGCCTCGCGTGTAAATCTTTCGGCGAAAGCTTCCGTTCGGCCGATTTGCGGCGGCAGAATTTTCAGCGCCACCAGCCTGTCAAGCTGCCTTTGGCGGGCTTTGTAAACCACGCCCATGCCCCCCTGCCCTAATAGTTCGAGGATTTCGAGCTGTGGAAACTGCTTGGCCAATTCGTCCGGTTCGAACGGCACGAATCCCGCCGGTGGTGTAACATTCGTGGGAATATCGCTCTGGCCGGCCGAGGTCTCGACCTGGTTAGTTTTGGGGCCGCCTGGCTGGTCAAGCTTCATCAGGCATTGCCGACAGAGCCCTTGTGGCGTTTCGGCCGGCCGCTCTCCCCCACATTCGCCCCAACATCTTTCTTCAGCCATAACAGCATCTTCTGGTCTGGTTTGACCTGTTCTACAAAGACGGTTCGCGGACCGTCATTAACTTAAGGTTGAAAACCACCAGAAATATTACACACTATTGAAATATTTTTCCAGAACATACTGGATCTAAAGTTCAGTAAGTCAAATCAGAAATGACTCCTACTTCGTCGGAAACGCAGCAGTAATCATATTGTTTATCGTTTTTGTTCGGCTAAGAATCCTTGTGGTCATGTGCTGCAGGGATCATTTCGGTCGGTGGAGAGCCGAGGACCAATACCGCCATGAGAACGATTACAGCAGAAAGGGTAAAGAGCTGACCCTGTAACGGCTCCAAGTTGGTAACTACTTAAAGAAACCAAGAGAAAAATTATCCGCCGAAAGCAATTTTTCACTTGTCCGTAGCAGTCTCTTCCCAAAATCGGCGATACTTAGGTGGGAGTGTGCGGCCGCTGCCGGTCATATCTCCACTGCCCTTGCCGCCCATCATGCCGCCGCCCTTGCTTTCGCCTTTTGGCCACTTGTACATAGTGTTATAGATGAAAGTGCCACCTGCCTCTGTGACCATAATAGTGACCTCAGGTCCACCGAACTGGAATGTTCCGAACATCTGACCTAAGGGCAAGTGCCTGCGGGCGAGGGTGCGCTTTTGCTCATCCAGAATGCTGTCGAGGTCGGCCCACAATTGCTCCAGAAAACGTTCCGCCTCTTCGCGGAACGGAGAGATAGTCACTGTCAAGATGTTCGCTGCACGGTTTTGTTTTGTGTTCTGCCTTTCGAGCCCGAAGTATTGTCCGTAGGCCCTGCGGAGGATTTTGTGCACCTGAGCTGCCTCCAACGGCTCAAGCTCCAAGGTCTGGATACACTTCTCGCTTAGTGTCGGGCCCTCTGGTCCGAATGTAAGGTCTTCTGGTGCGCCGTATGGTAAGTCCAACTGGCTGACCTGTTCAGAACTCGATAAGGATTCGCCGTAAATTTGCGAGCTTTGACGGGTTGAGGCCGAGCGGACAATAACGGGCCAGCCAAATATTATCGACAGGGTGAAGGCACATGCGAATAGAAAGACTGCAACTATCAGGACGACAGCGAACACGAGTTTGCCCCGTCTTTTCTTTGCCTGAGTGCCCTGTTCTTTCTTCTGTCCGGCAGAAGCGTGTACAAACAATTGGATGGTCTCTTTTTGCATCAAGACCCAGATCGTATAGATGGCTATCGCGGTCCCAACGGGGAGGAACATGAATAGTACCGGGACGGCCCCGATCAATACGAGGATCCGGGCCCAGCGTCTGCGTTTGAGAAGCCCGATGCCGCCGGCGAGATCCCACACGGCCGCTGCCAGCGGAAGAAGTGCGAACGTGCCTCCGAAAGCCAGCAGAATAGGTAAGTCATCACGATTGCCAGGCACTATGCCGGGGATGACGAATACCAAGAAAATAACCAGTGCAACCACAAGAAACATGCTGCCAAATGCGATTCCGATATATGCCACTATCTTGAGATGATCTTCGATCTTGATTCCAAACAACATCCCGGGCTGACGCCCGGTCTTGCCGAGCCTTCTTTTCCTGCCGGCGGCAAAGGCTTGCTGCGTATCCGAACGGTACAGCACGATCAAGGCCCAGATCCCCATGGGAAATCCAAGCATGAATCCCACCGACATGGGCAGCAGGGCCAGGACACTACCGGCCACGGCCCAGCCGTAAGAACGCAATCTGAGCATCTGCCAGCCGCCCAGCATGATGAATCCTCCGACAATGGTGGCCGCCGTTATGACAGCTACTACGAGCATTCCCGGTGTTCCCGGCGTGTCCACCCACTCGACCGAAAAGTTCAGCACCATCACAAGTATGTGGGCCGGGATGTTGACTATCGCGCTTATCATCAGGCCGATGGCCGGGATACGCAGACGTTGGCTGACCGCTTCTTCGCCCTCGCTAAGCATCTTACGCAAGGGCGGAGGCTCGTCGCTGGCCGAGATGGCCTCCACATCCGTTTTTACCTCGCTGGCGTGCTGGTAGCGCCTCTCCGGCTCCTTCTCCAAAGCATGAAGCACAACGTTGTCAAGCCTGACGTCCACCTGCACTTTCTGTGAAGGCGAGGCAAATCGGCCAAGTGGCAGCTCACCCGTGAGCATTTCGTAAAACACCACGCCCAATGAATATATATCCGCCCGGTGGTCAACTTCGTTGGGGTGCTCGATTTGTTCCGGGGCCATGTAATGCGGTGTGCCCATTCTCTGCCCGGCTCTTGTCAGTGTGAATGCGGTGGCAGGTCTGTCCAATAGCTTGGCCAGTCCGAAATCGGCAATTCTTACCTGCCCCTTTCTGTTCAGCAGGATGTTTTCAGGTTTGATGTCACGATGTACGATCCCTTCTTCGTGTGCGTACTGCAGGGCTTCACAAACCTGGGGTACAATCGCTAATGCTTCGGAAGGTGAAAGCTCGCCGGTCTGAATCACCCGGCGTAAATCCGTTCCATCTACAAACTCCATGATGAAGTAGTACAGACCGGCTTCTGTGTGCCCGAAATCGTGAACTGATACGATGCGTGGATGGTTCAGCTTTGCCAGGGATTGTGCCTCGCGGGTAAATCGCTCGGCAAAGGCTTCGGTCTCGCCAATCTGAGGCGGCAGGATTTTCAGGGCCACAAGGCGGTCAAGCTGCTTTTGGCGTGCCTTATACACTGCGCCCATACCGCCCTGGCCTAAGAGCTCGATGATATCAAGCTGTGGAAACTGCCTGGCTAATACGGACGGTTCAGGCGGTACAAAGCCGCCCGGCGGTATAGCATTCGGAGGAACATCACTAGTGGGTTTTGAGTTATCCGGCTTGCCAACTTCGGCGCCGGTTGGCAGGCCGAGCTTCATGAGACATTGCGGACAAGGCCCCTGTGGCGCATCGGCCGGCAGCTTGCCCCCGCATTCGGTACAAACTCTTTCTTCAGCCATAACGACATCTCCTTTCCGGATATTGGCTGCTTCCAACTATTACTTACGCAAACCAGCGAAAAGGTTACACACTATCAGACATTTATTCCAGAGTATATTGGATATGCAGGCTCAGTAGGCCAATGCGGCGAAGAGGTCGCGGATTTCCTCACTAATCTGCTCTTCGGTAGTTACTGTCTGGGCGATTTCATCCCGCAATAGATCGCGGTAGCGCCGCCGCAGGCGATGCACAGCGACCTTCACGGCACCTTCGGTCATCTTCAACCTGGCAGCCATTTCCTGGTAGGGGATGGCGCCTTTATCTGCGGTGAGGTATACTTTCAGACAATCGAAGAGCTTTTGTTTTTTCACGTTAGCAGCTTCGGCTTGCAGTCGAGCCATCGTTCGATCCAGGACTGCAAGTGCCCAGGACCGCTCGAATAGCTTCTCCGGCGACAATTCGTCACAGGGCTCGCGGATATACTGACTTTCAGCGTTTTCGATATCCAGAGAAAGGAATTTGCGGCCTCCTCCACGTTTCTGTGCTTGAGCGCGGGCACGCTCATTGGCCAGGAAGTGCTTGAGTGCGGTCAGCAAAAACGAGCGGAATCTGCCCCTTTTCGGGTCGACTAAGCGCAGGCCGCGTTTCTCCAATAAGCTGGCAAAAAATGCCTGGATATGGTCTTCAGCCTTCTGAGCGTCGAATCCATGCCGTCGCAGATATGCATAAAGTGGAAACCAGTACGTCCGGCATAGCGTCTCCAGAGCCTGCTGATAGCGAGTAGACTCAGGCTGGCCCGCCGCCAAAACTACGCTCCAGTGCGTCGTTGCAAAACGGCCGGCAACAGACCGAGCAGAATTCATGGAGGGATAATCTGACATTTTCTTTTAACCTTCTTTCAATAAGACTACTGAACCTGTATATTAAGATAAATAATTTGTCAAGGCAATGCAACAGCCCCGATTGGATTCTCTAAATTGTAGGCGGTAGAAATAAATCTTTTGACAATTTATTTTGCTGTTGATAAATTTCATATTATTAGGGACGTTTTACGAAAAGCCCTTGCAGTAGTTGTCAGTAGGAGCACAAATTTTTTAGTAGGGAGTATTAAGATGAAAGCGAGAGTTTGGATTAAGCTGGTTTTGGCGGTAGCTGTAATCTCAATGTCAGGTTGTGAAAAAAAGGATGCGAGTGTAAAAGAACCGGAAGCTAAGCCTGAAGCCACACCGGAAGCTAAGGAGATAAGACAAATGAGTGCTAACAAGGAGTCTTTTGGAAAAACGCCCGATGGTAAGCAGGTTGATTTGTACATTTTGACCAATACCAGCGGTATCAGGGCCAGAATAACCAGCTTCGGAGCGATTTTAGTCTCGCTGGAGGTCCCGGACAGGGACGGCAATTTAGCTGATATCACTCTCGGCTTCGATAAGCTTGACGGATATCTCGGCGAGCACCCCTATTTCGGGGCAATCGTCGGCAGATATGCCAATCGTATCGGCAAGGCCGCATTTAAGCTCGATGGCGTCGAGTATAAACTGGCGGCAAACAACGACGTTAATCATCTGCACGGCGGTATCAAGGGTTTTGACAAAGTAGTATGGAGGCTTGAAGACTTAGGAGTCGAAGCTGAAGGGGCAATGGTCAAGATGAGCTATATCAGCGAGGACGGCGAAGAAGGCTATCCTGGCAATTTGGCGTGCAGCGTTACATATACACTGACCGAAGACGATAAACTTCAGATCAGCTACGAGGCCGAGACAGATAAGAAGACCGTTTTAAATCTGACGAACCACAGCTACTTCAATCTTGCCGGGCAGGGAACCGGTGATATTCTCAGCCATGAGCTTATGCTCAACGCCGATAAGTACACCGTCGTCGACGAAGGCCTGATACCGACCGGGGAAAACAGAAACGTCAAGGGTACTCCGATGGATTTTACCACGCCGATGACCATTGGCTCCCGGATCGGGCAGGTTGAGGGCGGATACGACCATAATTACGTGCTTAACAGCGGCGGGGGCACTTTGGCTCTGGCCGCTAAGGTTTACGAGCCGACGAGCGGAAGAATTATGGAGATTCATACCGATCAGCCGGGCGTCCAGTTCTACACCGGCAATTTCCTGGATGGTTCCGTAACGGGTAAAGCGGGTAAAGTATATCAGAAGAACTACGGATTCTGCCTGGAGACGCAGCACTTCCCGGATTCGCCGAATAAGCCCGACTTCCCGACCGTAGTACTCTTTCCGGGACAAAAGTACACGACGGAGACTGTTCTTCGATTCTATACTAAGTAGACAGCGAATGTCGTAACGATCAGATCGAGGCGTTTTGCCTATTTCGACTCGACTTGTACAAGCTGGACTCCCCTGTTGAGCCAGTCTCTTAATATCGTATCGTCTTTTACTGCTCTGAGGGCGATACTTCGTGTTGCCTGGCCAATATCGATCGTCGCGCTGACCAGTCTTTCCTCAAAATAGCCCGCCTCTGCGATTACGTTTCCATCGGGGTGAATAATCTTGCTGTTTCCGTGAGATTGATTTGATGCGTTTATATTCTCCGGGTCGGCAGGTGCATTAGCCATTATAC
>JBARRE010000451.1:0-22530 GCA_049644065.1 Sedimentisphaerales bacterium
TTATGCCGCTTGCCAAAGCTAACGTAACCCATGTTAACCGCGGTTCATCATAGAACCAGCTAATGGCCGGCGCAAGAGCCGCGGCAATCAGCATCATCCCGAAACTAAGCAGTAGATTGATCCAAAAAAGCGTACTGATCTGGGCGTGGTTAATCTCGGCTTTTTGGACAGTGGCTAACGAGAGGCCCATATCCTTAAACCTCGTTACAAAGCCGGTAACCACCATGACCATCGCAATCAGGCCAAAATCCTGAGGCGTCAGCAAACGAGCCAAAACGACCATTGAGGCCATCTGAAGGCAAAACTTCGCCCACTGAGCGCCCATCGTCACAGCTCCGCCCCGAACGGACCGCCCTTTCAAATCAGCTTTAAGATACTCAGTATCGAAGAAGTTGTTCTGAAGGGATTCTTCTGCCAAAATGCCGCCTTTTTATTTGAATATGATAGCTAAGTCCGCCGGGACGTATAGGATTGCAAAGTTTGGTCTTAAGCCTTGGTTTAAGATATGATCTTCATTCCGCAATAAATTAGTCATCTGAATTAGATAGTGAAGTCGTGTTACCATCCTGTAGGGCAGGGATGTCGTGTTCGTCCATCAGGCGGGTGAAGAGGGCGATTCTTCGGCCGGCGGATTCGAGGGAGCCGTTTCTTGGCACTTCGATTTTCAAATTCAGGCTGGGCCCGGGCCGGCGGTCCCTAATAGGAACGTTTAGCTTCAAAACTTCTTTATCAGAGTTTGTGCTCTTACTATCCTGCCGCCAGGCCATCTTGCGTGTGGTACCATTACGATTGATAATAAGCATACTGAGGCTGATGAATCCCATTTTGCCGGCTGCTGTTGAAACAGCCTGCCACCATTGATTAAAAGCATCCGCTCGATGGAAATGTAGCTGGGCATCTTCGAAGTTCTTTATCTCTTTCTTCATCTCGCGATTTATCGCATATTTACGCTTTAGTCCCACAATCGTTTCTCTCAGCCGGACCGAGCCAACAACGTAAAAGACCAGTATCAGAAGCAACAAAATACACAGGAAAATGACCAGGGAATTAATGTCACGAGTGACCATCAGAAACATCCCTAATCCCGCGAAAAGCAGAGTTAGAGCATATATTGTAATAACCACATGACGCTGCTTGAGGCCCAGGTCAATCAGTCTGTGGTGGAAATGCTTGCGGTCGGCTGAGAATATGGATCGGCGTTCAAGGAAGCGTCTCAGCATGGAAAAGAGTGTGTCAAAGATGGGAATTCCCAAAGCTAACATCGGCAGGGCAAGGCCCACCAGTGCGGAAGATTTGGCCGAGCATAGTACGCTGGAAGAGGCAATTGTAAATCCCAGGAACATGCTGCCGCAATCGCCCATAAAGATTTTTGCCGGACTGAAGTTAAAGAATAAAAAGCCGGTCAGGCTGCCGAGCAAGGCAAGCATCAATATCGCCATAACAACCTGGCCGCTATAAACAGCAAATACAGCAATCACTCCACAGGCTATTGCTGAAATCCCGGCGGCAAGGCCGTCCAGCCCATCGCTCAGATTGACCGCATTAGTGATACCAATAATCCAGAGAAGTGTAAGTGGCCAGGAGAACCAGCCAAAGTCAAGTGTAAGCCAGTTGCCGATAGCCACTGATTCTATGCGGATACCGGCAGCACAGACAACAACAGCAGACGCTATCTGAGCAAGAAATTTTGTGCGTGCCCGCAGGCCCTTGGCCCTGATGTCATCAACCAAACCTACGAAAAATATAAAACAGGCGGCGGAAAGCAGCACGATAAGCTCCGGCAAAATATCCCGGAAGGCACCGCCGATAACATTTGACAAAAACAGCACAGGAAGAGTCAGAGATATCATAGAGAGAAATATTGCAATACCTCCGATGTGCGATACGGGTCTTTCATGAACATGACGCACACCAGGTATAGTTACGATGCTAAGCCGATGGGACAGCCATATTATGATCGGCGTAATCACTAATGCAACGCAAGCGGAGCCAAGATATACGAATAAGTATGTTTTCATATAAAATTATGTTTTCTGCGCGGACTCCGTCCCCGTCGGTATACCAACGAGGTTTTCCATTCTGTCAGCTTTCATCGAGCATGTATAACAAGCCAACTGAAAGCTGAACTCTTTTATTTACAGGACACCATAAGAATTAAGGTGTCCGATTTTCTTCGGGTATTCTCTCAGCATCTGCAAGCAGCCTTGCCAGTGCTAATCGCCATTGAACCTGGCTATCGTCCAATTCCACAGCTTTGCGATAATATTCTATGGCGGCTTCATTGTCTTTTTCACTTCGATATATATTCGCCAGAGAGGCATGTGCCGAAGCAGGAACATCAGGCTCAGAACACTTTTGTCTAAGCAGCTCAATGACCTTCGTCTTCGCGCTGCCAACAATACTGTTACATCCTTCCATATCCGCAAGGGCATCGGTTACGTAGCTCAACCAGTTGATGTTGTCACCGGCAATAGCTAAAGCCTGGTCCGGACGGCTCAAATTGTTGATGTACACATCAGCGACACTTTTGAAAAATCCGCCATCAAGCTCAACGGCCCTGCTGAGTTTTTCAAATGAGGCATCGATTTTTTGTTCTTCGGCATCGAGAATACCGGCAACAAAACAAGCCGTGGGATCGCAGGGTGCAAGCTGAAATCCTTTTCTAATATGTTCTGCGCCCACAGGATCGTTCAGAGCAGATTTTTCAAGCTGGCCGACAACGCAGTAAGTCGCCCCGTAAGTGGGACAGAGCAATCGCGCTTTATGAAGTTCGTCTACGATATGGTGTATCGCATCCATTGCCCGTTCAGGGACGATGACTTCGCCGGTCTGCGGATTGGTCAGCCGGCTAATCGACTTCCAGCGGTAAACGTTCAACCAGTGTTGGTACTTGACGTTATCCGGCTGATAAGCAGCGGCTGTGGCTGCATTAGATATCAAATCTGCGTATTCTTCATCGCCCGCCTGCCAGTCTTTCTCCATGAGGTTTTGCTCGGCGACAAGGGCCTTTTCCCAGCTTGCTTCGGCGAGTCGAGCGTTATTGGCCCCGAGCAAGACCCAGGCCCAAACTCCGGCCACACAAACCGATGCGGCAATACGCAAACCTCTGGAGCCATGAGGCACTTTAGCGAATTCTACGGCAGGACTATCTTTCTTCCGGATACGTGCCAAAGCCAGTAAGAGTGCACATGAGATTCCTGAAAGCATCGCATTGGCTGGCAGGTGCTGGCCGAAATCGCTCAAGCTGTGAATCATTATTGCCAGAAGGCCGAAGCCAAGACCGTAGGCAGCCGAGCGAATCGGTGTTAAGGCGCTCCTTACATTGCCAATATAGCTTTTCCAGACCAAAATCCCAAATACTGACAGAGCAGCCAGACCAACAAGACCGGTCTCCTCGGCCGCCTGGGCATATTCGTTTTCTGCATAAGCCGCCAGGGCAGGTATAGTGGAACGATCAAACATCGGATAGACTACTTCATGGGTCCCAAGGCCAGTACCTAAGACAGGAAATCTGGCCCACGCAACCGCTATGTCTTTGATGATCTGTAAACGGTCCGCATATTGATTGAATTGCTGAAGAGTCGCCAACCGGTCATAGACCGCATCGAAACCCACATACAATATGCAGATAAATGCTCCAAGTGCCGTCAGTACAATTACCCAGCCCCGGCCTCTGAGTGACCGCCGCGAGCTAAGGACAAGCGTAGTAAAGCCCGCTGCGACAAGCATACTGACCATGCCGCCGCGAGTAAGCGATATGAAAACCGTAGCCGCGCCGATAATTATCATTACGACAAGTAACCATACACCGCGAGCAGCCCGTGAGCTAAGGTATTCAAAAGCAACCGGCGGCGTAACTTTTCTCCCACTGAAAGCTTCATGGATCTTCACCATAATCAGGCCAAGAGCTGCCCCAATAGACAAGTTCATAAACTGGCCGTAGTGACTGTGATTAATGAACGTGCCTGAGTAAGCCTTACTGTAGCCAGAGGGCACCAACCAGTAAATTTTCCCATTTCCAAAGAGGCTTTGGGCAAGCGACAGCACGGCAATTGAACCGCCTATAATGGCAACTGCGCCTAAAAGCCGCTTTATCTGGTCCGGCCTGCGGTATATGTTTACAACCACAAAAAAAACCGCTGCTACGGCGAGTACCAATCGCAGATTATGTGCTGTGGCGTTCGGATAAAAACTTAGTGTCATAGACTTAAGCAAGATGCCGGAGTTTGGTAAATCGCCTAAAAGCTCATTTTTGATTGTTGCAGTACTCGGTGAAATTGCATTGATCATGCCGGCTCGAAGAGGGATGAGCTGAAAGACCGCTATAAGGATAAATAGTGCTGCGGGAATGTATGCCCATGACCACACAAGCTTTGCCTTTTTTTGAAAAACAAGCTTCAGTAAAAAACAAATAGAAATAGCTGCTGCAAGGGCTGCTACAACCTCTTCACTCCAGGCTTCCACCGCTCCGAAGGCAAGAGGCATAAATGCAAAAATCGATATCAGCAACCATTCGATTACCTGATCAAATCTGCCTGGATGAACATCAATGATGTCGAGATTGGATAGGCTTTCCATCATCTCTCCGGCCCCTGTCGGCTATGGTGTGAGACAACAAGTACATCCTGAGCAAACCTGTGGCGCAGCGCAAGCACCTCGACCACTCCGGTTGAGCAGCTACAAGGGCTATCTGTTAACCACTGCCACCCAACATCCTTGAAATGGTCATATTGAGCATAAATTGCATTATCATTCACAGAGTCTGCCATCCTTTAAGTTCTTTCAATAATATCAGGGCCTTCTGTAATTGCTGTGCGCTTATTATCACTGGTCTGTTTCACCTTTCGGCTGTCGAATCCGTAGTTGCTATCATAGTATCCGGAGCCACTGTAATAACCATAACGTCCTTTCTTAGAAACATTGTTTACAACCACACCAAGCAGGTGCGCGCCGACACTTAAGAGACCGTCACGGGCCTGCCGGCTGCTCTTTCTTGTTGATTTGTCAGCACTCAGAACCAACAGTGTTACATCGGAGATGGCAGCAAGTATCTGAGCATCAGTGACGGGTAAAACCGGAGGCGAATCAATAATGACACGATCGTACTTGTCCGAGAGATTCTTAATAAGTTTAGCGAAGGATTTGCTGTTGAGTATCTCGGCCGAATTGACCAGTTGGGTTTTGCATGGAAGCAATTCAAGACCATCAATTCCGGTAGAGTGGATCGCTCTTTCCAGAGTAGTCGTTCCGGAAAGCAGGGAGACAAGCCCGTTACTCCCGTTCAGTTCAAATACCTTGTATTGCATAGGATTTCGGAAATCAGCGTCAAGGAGAAGGGTTTTCTGGCCGGCCTGGGCCATTGAAATGGCCAGGTTACTCGCCAAAGTCGTCTTGCCCTCTAATGACTCCGGAGAAGTAACAAGTATTGTCTTCGCCTTGCCGTTAGGTACGCCGAAAAACACGGATGTACGTATCGCGCGATAGGCCTCGGCTGCACGGGAATTAGGTTCGAAATGAACTTTCCGGCCCCGGGCGATGATGCTTCGCTCCCCGTACATTGATGGAACCACACCTAAAACCGGCACGCCAAGGACCGATGATATTTCCTCGGTAGACCGCATAGTTTGGTCCATCCAATCGCGAAG
Organism: Sedimentisphaerales bacterium; assembly: GCA_049644065.1. Lineage (GTDB taxonomy): Bacteria > Planctomycetota > Phycisphaerae > Sedimentisphaerales > Anaerobacaceae > JAFGPJ01. The sequence goes on from JBARRE010000451.1 coordinate 5,646, forward strand.
AAGTGCCAGGGCACAACCCAGCATAAGACCAATAATGAGGGCGAGACCTACATATCTGCCCTTCTGTGGTTCAGAAGGATTATTTGCTTGACGTGCAACTTCGAGAATACTTATATTGAGCGCCCCAACATCTTCTGTGACATTGACTTCCTTGATTCGGTCGCCGAGAATATCGCAGAGCTTTTTTGTCTGTTCCCAGTCGGACTGCAGGATTGTGTATTGGGCAAGCTGCTCATTGAGATTAAGGGCAAGCTGACGCTGGTCTTCGTAGTATTTTGCTATTTGTTCTTCCTTTTCTTTCGCAGCGAGGTACTGTTGTTCTACCACGGCAAGCTGGGCCTGTGCAAAGTCAGTATCCATCTGATCTATCTGAGATCTGATATGGGCGATTTCATTCTCCAGTGACGTTACCGCAGGATGCTCCGGAGTAACTTGGCGCAAACGGTCCTTAAGTCGAAGCTGTAACTGGTCCAGTTTGGACATGAGCACACCTTTCTCGCTGACAGTTGAGACATACACTCCCTTAGCCCGCTGCGCTTCAGTAAATTGCGTGAGCTTGGCAGGATCGCTAATCATTGCTTTTGCGGATTCGTAAGCTGATTTACTCTCGATGGTCACAAGCTGTGCCTCTGTCAGGACCGTGGAGAGCTTTCCAAGCCGTTCGATGACGATATTGCCCTGATCGGTTTCAAATGCCAGTGAAACATTTTCTCTTTTAAAAACCATCATTTCCTTGAGCTTTTCTGAAAGCTCTTTGTTCCGTTTATCTTTTTCGTTTTGAAGGATTTTCAGAACCTCTGCCGAATTGCTGCGTTTACGGCTCGAATGGTACTTTATGTAGGAATCCACAACCGCATTTACAATTTGGGCCACTTCTGCAGGATAAGGCGATTTAGACGATACACTGATGATATCGTCTTTATTTCCCACACTAACATTTAAGATGCTTTTCAGCAGCGCAGCCGGATTACCTACTTTTGCAAATGTCTGCATTTGCTTTATGCCGGGAGTATCAACAACTGCAGCGAGAATTGGCGTTGATTTGAATAATTCAGCCTGTGTGTAGAGATAATTCTTGGACTGAGTCATTATGCCTTCTTCGGTCTCGCTGATAATCTTAGGCCCGCTTTGCTCGACGTATATCCTGGAAGTACTTGTATAAATAGGTGCAGTCTTGATCAGATAGACAAGAACAACTGTCAGTGCCGCAAGCGTAGTAACCAAAACGATCAAGCGGCTACGCCAAATTATTCGGATCAGGCTCTCGGGCATGATTTGAACCGTTGACGGCAGCCTCACATTCGAGTTTTTTTTCCCAACCGTATTGCGACTTTCATTTTGGTTTATCATATTATAATCCCATAATGGCATTCGTTCTGCTTTTTGTTAATCCCAAAGATCCTCTGGACGCAGGTACACGCCGGCACTGATTCTGAATACTTTGTTCAGAAATGCATTGGTTCTTGTCCGGGGCGTATGTTCTACAGCAATAATGTCACCTGGTTTTATACGAACATTCAAAGCGTCCGCAAACATCGGGCCATTTTCAATCTGGAATGTGGCGTTGACAATCTTGCCATCTGGTTTGAGACGATAAACCATAGCATAACGCGGATCAAGATCCAGATTCAATCCACCGGCTAAGCCTATCGCCTGCATAATATTGTACTGTACATCGGCTGGATAAGGATAACTACCTTGACTGTTTACCAATCCGATAACCGTAAACGGCGGTTGTTCAAGCCGTTCAACCAGGCGGGCGTACACAGAGGGTCGATTTACGGCATATTTGGGATAATAAGCATTAATAACAGCCGTTTCGATTTGACTCAGAGTCCTTCCTGCGACCTCGATTTCACCAACAACCGGAAGTGTGATGGCTCCCGTTTGGCTTACCCGGCACATATATGGAGCAATAGTCCCCACTCCGCCTTCCTCTTCGGCGGTAACGACCTGTAATATGACCGGCATGGTCAACTCCAGGACCTCACCAGGCATAACACGGTAGGCTCCCCTGCGTGCTGGGGACTTCATTAACCGATCCATCCCCTCAGTTGGATGCACAGGACCGGCATTTTCGAATTGGGCCAATTGCTTTGCAGATGATGGCTGAACCTGGTCGCTGCACCCGGCAAAGTTGAGGGACAGTAACATGACCAGAAAGAGATTAAAGAGAACTTGTCTCTTCAATAAGCGCACGACAAGATTATTGTACTTCACGAAGTTCAATTTTTGGGTACCTCCCTGGAACTACTTACGCTAAGTGTTGCGTTCCTCTCGCTCCACTACGCATAGAACCTGTTAAACATTCAAGATTCTCTCCTTAGAGATCCAAACGATATTCAGTTAAACTTAATTGTCTCTCATTAACTCAAATTCCCGGGCCAATCCTCCTACGTAGTTATTATTTTATTAATCTAAATAATCCCCTACCGAGACCTATGTATTCGTTTATTTAAGTAATACGATAACCCGCATAAGTACAACATGTTATCGATATTTCCGCGAAAGCTTTTTCTGGTCTTCTTATGGTTTACCAGCCCGGACTTTTCGGTCTGAAGCCCAGGGTGGCCGAAACGGACTGCGTATCGCCGGTCTAATTGGTATTCGTATCGGAGGCAAAGTTATCACACTACCTGAGATCGGCATTTCTGACATATGTTCTGCTACCGTGGTAACCGTTCTGAGCGTAAAAGGATCAAAGAAACTCATCCGCCCGGTGAGTAGTTCATCCGAATCGTCATTTAAAACTGCGTACGATATTGTACTAATATATACGACTATCAGTAAAACTAACGCTCCTAAAAATATTTTAGTCCTAAGAATCAATTTGTTTTTCCTCTACATCAGCTTTTTCTTCACCTTGTCTACTTGCTCATTAAGGTGTTGGCAAAAGACAAGCATTCGTGCTCTTTTCCCAAAAGTAACAGTTGATATCCTGTAATCAACTAAAAACAAAATCCTAATATTTCTCCTATAAATCCTGGTCAAGGTCAGTACCATCGCATCCGAAGCACGTGGTACAGACAAAATCCAACTTCAATATGGCTCTATATCGAGCCTATTCTTATGCTTCCTTGCACCTCGCGAAATGCCGAAAGAGTTTGGAGAGAGACTGATGAAAAAACTACAACCTCCCTCTTTCATAAGACCTTAATAACATATCCTTATGTTCTAAAACTGAGAAACCTTTTATGATTAAGATCTTAAGAATCTAAATCTTACCATTTCTACGTATTAAAGATAATTATTAATTATAACGTATTTGACCGTGTTTTGTCAAACATATTTTTGTCAAATAACGGCTTATCAAAACAAAAACATCCGCTAAAGCACAACTCCGTACTTAAAAAATATGAAAAAGCTGCTTTATGATTCTAAACGTAGCAAAAGCTTGAAAGCCGAGTAAAGATACTGGAAAAATGTGGAATCTCATTTTCCGATTTATTCGGACATTATTCGCTTCACTCAGATTGATATTCCTTCTTATGTCCTTATATTCAACGTAGTTATGATTCTATCTGACTTAGTATCCGATATAGATAAACCGAAATAAATGCTTCACCTCGCCTTGCAGAGATTATAATTCACAAGACAGAAAGCCCGGTATAAATCTTTAACATTCCCAAAAAAAAAATTGAAAAAACTTAAATTTTTAGTTGACACTACATAGTATGTATAACATAATATGCAAAACAAACTAATAAATACTTCTATCAATCTTTGAAATCATGATCTTTAAGGGAGATAACGCAATGAAGTTCGAAAGTCAGTTATTAAAGGGAGTAGCCCCGATGGTTGTCCTGGAGATACTTACCCGCGGCCAAATGTACGGCTACGAATTAAGTCAGGCGATAGAGCAGCGAAGCGGCGAAATTTTGACACTCGGCAAAGGGACTTTGTACCCGCTGCTTTACAATCTTGAGGCCAAAAAACTGGTGCAGGGCAAATGGGAGACAGCCGGGACCGGCAGAAAGAGACGATATTACTCCATCACAAGCAAAGGAAAAGACGAATTGGCTCTACAAAAGGCCCAGCTTAAAGAACTAACGACCGGTCTGAATCTCGTTTTCGGTGGAACAATCGCACTGGCCTGATTAACAATTTCAAGAAGCGAGCAAAAAAATGATTTGCAACAATAACAAGCAAACGATGGTCGTAGAATGTGAGCATTTGACAAAAGTTTACAGGAAGCTGTTGGCCGGCCGGTCGAAGGACGTCTGTGCCCTGCAAGGGATCTCACTGTCCGTAGCCAAAGGTCAGATTGTCGGCTTGATCGGCCCGAACGGCGCAGGAAAATCAACTTTGCTGAACCTGATGGCGGGGCTGATTTTTCCCACAGAAGGATGCGTGACCGTCTGCGGGCACCCGGCCCGGTCCATTGAAGCCCGAAGTGGCCTTGGATACATGCCGGAGCATCCGGCTTTTCTCGGCCGGTATTCCGCCTGGGCCACTCTTAAATATCACGGTGCGCTATTAGGCTTGCCCCGACAGGCCATTTCCGCCCAGATAGACAAATTGACCGAGCAGCTTCAGATGGATGAGTATATCGACAGGCCGTGCGCGGACTTTTCTCAGGGAATGAAACAGCGCCTGGCTTTGGCGATTGCACTGATGAACGAACCGCGTTTTTTGTTGCTGGATGAGCCCAGTAACGGGCTTGACCCAATCGGCATTATCCAGCTTCGTGATTTGCTTAAGAAACTGCGTGATGCGGGCACCGCTATCGTTATAAGTTCCCACCGCCTGGGAGAGCTGGAAAAGCTGACGTCCGATTACATCTTCCTGTACCGCGGAGAAGTAGTCAGTTTCGGCGAGAAGATTACAGCCGGGCGAATCGGTCGCCTGCGCGTGGAGCTTACATCAAACGGAAATCAGATCGCCAAAAAACTCTTGCCGCCGTCTAAACTTATTAGCAGCTCTGAGACAAAGCTGGTAATTGCCATCGGAGATGACGATGAAGTGCCCGATATCGTAGGCAGCCTTGTAAAAGGCGGAGCCCGGATCACAAGTGTGCTGCTGCAAAGAGAAGATATCGAGGATGTATTCCTGCAACTGTACGACGAGAGGAATTAGACGATGAGAGCTTACGAGTTAATGAAAGAAACGCTTTCCCGGAAGGTGTACATTTACATCGTGCATTTAAGCTTGTTCGCAATTTACGGACTTTTTTTTACACTGCGCGTGCACGACGAAGAGAACTTTCACGGAATTCTTTTTATCTGGGGCGGATTCTTTCTGCCTCTGGCGCTGAGTGCCGGTATTTTCGGCGACGATATCTCCTCAGGTCGCATTTGCGTCGTGGCCACCAAGCCGTTCTGGCTTGGCGAACTCTATATTTATCGCCTTTTGGGATTGTCCTTACAAGCCGCCGTGCACTTTGTCATCACCGGTTGTATTCTCCTGATTATTCATGGCATTACCGGCCTTGGATATGTAGATGATCTTAACTCATGGCTTTTCTCCTGCTGGCTGCTGTTCAACACATGGGCGGCAATATCAACATCTCTTTCTGTCGTAGTAAAAAGAGCATATAACTTTATTGTTCTGCTTGCTGTTGTTCTCTTCCTCGGATCCCTGAGTTCCATCCTGGGCTGGAATAATCCTGATGACACGATAACCAAAGTAATCAGTGCCTTCGGCAAATATGTTTGCCCGCCCTTTACATTGCTGAACAGGATGGTAGAGGGAGAATACTCTAAATACAGCCTGATCGTTGGCAAATACAGCTCTATCAAGGCTGTCGCCTGCGTTACCCACACTCTTGTGTTGACCGTGTTTTACAGTTTTTTCGGCGTGCTGCTCTTGAGCAGGCGTCAGTTCACATGTTCGCGCGAGTAAGGATGAATGACGATGCAGGAAAGTAAAACGGCAAACACCGGATTTAGATATTGAGGACAAATATGAAACGTAAAAGCAAACATACTCGTCGCCGTTTTAAGATTTGGCACGGAGTTGTCGCCCTACTGCTGCTTTTGTTTGTGCTGCTCCGAATCTCCGGAAGCTACAAGCTGAAAAAACGGCTGCAGACCTTGCAAAGCCGGGGCCATCCTGTCACCCTTGAGGACTTGGAACGCTCGTATAGCCTGCCGGCAGGCGTAAAGAATGCCGCAGATGTTTATCTCGACGCTTTCTCGAACTACAAAAAATGGGATAGGGACGCCATGCGTGCTATTCCCATTGCAGGCAGAGCATCAATGCCGGCGCGAACAGAGCCTTTGGATGCTCCGACCAGACAGCATGTAAACAGATTCCTGTCCGATAATCAGCAAGCACTTTCGCTGCTGTACGAAGCGGCTTCGATTGAGCATTGCCGATACCCCGACGATCTTACACAGGTATCCAATCCGATAAGGTATAGGCGCTACGACATGGGAAACGATGTGCGAGTAGCCGCTCAACTACTCAGGCTCGAAGCCCTGATCGCCTCTGAGAATAAGGATGTTGATAAATTTCTTGCCTCGATTAGTACGAGCCTGGCTCTTGCCAGGTCGGTCGACGGCCCCCTGATGATCCATCATTCAACTCATGATAACGTGCTGGGCTATACTTACAAAAGCATTGAACGGGCCATTAACAGAACTCCGCTCACAGACGAACAATTACTGAGGCTTTCGGCATTAGTCAAGGAATCCGACAATGACAAAGGATTCAAAAGGGCATTGCTCGTGGAACAATGTCTCGGGCTGCATAAGTTTATAGCTCCCTTGAAGGAAGTCTCGGACCGAATCGGTGAGCAAGAGAACAGCCAGTTCCGTGCGCTAGTTAAATCGCGGATGCTCGGGCTTAATTCCAGGCATGCGCTGGGCTATATCGACCTGATGCAGAAGTCCATCGATGCTCTTGAATTACCCGGCCCCGACCGGCTCAAAGCATTCGAGGCCGTCCGCCAGAGCGCTCCCAGGAACAGGCAGGGAAACATCATTAGAGATATACTGACGATCGAGAGGGAGATTGATCGCCAGGCCGAGACTCGAGTAACACAGGCCGGCCTTGCCGTTGAGCGATATCGATTGGCCGAGGGACACCTGCCGAAATCTCTGGATAATCTGGTCCCTGTATACACGAAAATCATACCGGAAGATCCCTTTGACGGGCAACATCTGAGATACCGCAGGCTGAAAATCGGATTTGTCGTGTACAGCGTTAACAAAGACCTGTCCGACAACGGCGGCGCCGAAATAAGCAAAAAAAGGCTTGATCCAGGAGGCAAGCTGTTGCCATGGGACATTACCTTTACTGTGGAGAGATAAATGAAGAAGAAAATTATCATATTGACGATTATCGTTTTCGCCGGGCTGCTGGTCGAAGGCATGGCTCTCTATATACTCATCTCAAAAGAGCCGTTCCAGGGGCCGTTCCGGGACGAGCCCAAGGCGCGCGCTTTGTACGAGAAGATGATCGAGACTATGCAACAGGCTGAGAGCCTCTCCTATACGGTCAAGCGCGGCGATCAGGGCCGTTCTAACTCCACGTATACGGTCTGGATGAAAAAGCCCAACTACTTTCGCGTGGAAACAGCCAATCGGCGAGACGAGAAGTGCGGCACGATTGTCGGCGACGGCGAGCATTTATGGATTTTCTGGCCGGGCGAGTGCCCGCTTTTATCCCCGGAAGAGAAAGATAACTATGAACAGTCACAATATAACTTTTATATGAAGAAGGACACTCCCCCCGGCAGACATTCACTCGCACATGAGATCCTCAACTGCGGAGCAGTATCGGGAATGGCCATAATCAATCCAAGCACCTTTCACGGCTATACGGATTCGATCCAGCCCTATCTGGACGGCGCCAGATTCATGGGGACAGATAAATTGGATGACAAGGAATATGACGTGATCGAGGTAAGCTTCATGAAGCGTCAGAGGAGCTGGTACCTGTGGCTTTCCAGAGAAGACCATCTTCCCCGGAAGCTGACGCAGATTGTCAGGGTCTATAAGGACCTCGTGGGACATGAAAGGTGGTTGGATGTGACTGTCAACGCCGAAATACCGGCAGAGAAATTCGTTTGGTCGCCGCCGGCCGGATGGCGGCAATGGGAAAGGCCGGCAGTGGACAGCACATTGCTGGCACTGAAGCAGGCAGCGCCCGACTTTGAGCTGCCTTTGGTCGGCGGAGACAAGGTCAAGCTTTCGGATTATAAGGGAAAGATTGTGTGGCTCTATATATGGCGGGCTGGGTGACCGGCCTGCCGCGAGGAGATGTGTCATCTCCAGGAACTCTACGAAAAATACAAAGACAGGGGCGTGGTCATTCTCGGCTTTAATCCTGCGGATGACAGGAAAATCGCCCTGGATTTCCTGCGGGAGAACTCGGCAACATTTCCGAATATCCTCGACTCATCCAGGGCTGCAATAAGAGTTGCGTATGACAGCTATAAAGTGAGCGGCTGGCCGACTAATTATATCATCGACCGCGAGGGAAAGGTCGTCGATGCGTGGTATGGCTATGAAGAGGGTCACAAACAGGCCATCGCGGCACTGGAAAAGGCAGGAATGAAATTGGATAAACCATAGATTAGTTCAAAAGTGTTTTGTGAGATTTGATTATTGGTATTATCTCTGGTACTATATAGGAATCAGAGGAATATGAAGAATGTCCGATAAAAAAAACGATTCAAACAGTCTCCCGGCATGTGCGGTCGAGTATGTACATCGACTTTTGAAAAAGATGCGTTATCGCAGAAAGGTTCGGGATGAGGTTAAGGCCGAATTGATGGCGCATTTTGAGGATGAGCTGAAAGACTGTAAGATCGATGAGGAAAAAGAGGAAAAAGCAAGGGAAATTTTAATCGAATTCGGTGACCTGAAACTACTGGCGATACTTTTACGCCGGGCCAAGATACGCTGCCGGCCTCTCTGGCGAACTTTCGTAGCAAGGACGTTTCAGGCCATTGGCGTGTTTATTGTGTGCTTTATCTTTTATGCTATCTGGTTTTCTTCCGGCGAGCCGATAATCCACATGGACTATATCCGTCAACTTGACCGGATGAATCAGCCACAGGCCCGCGATGAGGATAATGCCTGGCCTCATTATGAGAAAGCGATTAGCCTGTATATGCGGCAGAGCCCGCTCGTTAAACAATTCATTACGTCCAGGCACAGCAGCAAAAAGCGGGAAGAAGCACTGCGCCTGAAGAACTTAATCAATGAGCAGCAGGTGCAGACATGGCTGAAGAAGAACCAGAACCACTGGGACAACTTCAGCCCTGAACAGCAAGCAGTAGTTCTCAAATGTTTCGAATATAATTGGGTCCCCTTCCCGAAGACTTCACATCGGACGTGCAATCAATGGCATGCAACGACATTTCAGCAGATGATGGAACATACTCTTACATGTATTAGAAATGAGGCCGAGCTAATAACTCCTCATCAGAGTGGAACACTGCCAGGTGTGGCAGAGCCCGGATTTCCATTCTCAGAGCTTAAAAGCTGGCAAACAAATAGTCAGATCCCGCCAAATTTCTTAGAAGCTGTATCAGTCGCAGTGCTTCGTGAGGGGATGAAGCGTTATAAGGAGTCGCCTGAAAGTAATTGGTCACCTCTTACAGATACCGAATGTGAATACATAAGTCCCTGGATCAAACAGAACGAAGCTGCCTGGCGGGAATTTGCCGCCGGGGGGTTGAAGCCATACTGCTACAAGGCATATCAGTACGATCCGAATAGTAGGGATCATTGGTCGATCGGCTTTGGCGTGCACCAGATACTCAGAAAGTTAGCGTGGCTGGGAATTTGGAGGTCACGGATTAATATGAAACAGGGACAAATTCAGCAGGGACTTGAAGACTGCCTTACGGTTGCCCGAGCCGGCAGCCATTGGCAGGGAAAGGGAAGAATCGGCCAACAGTTCTCTGGGCAGTCCATGAGCAGTCTCGCCTTGCAGGAGATATTGCATATCGCAGCAACACAGAACCTTCCTGCCACTGACCTCAAACAACTCCAGCAGCAGTTGTCGCGGATTTATCCGGAAGGTTATCCGCATATAAACATGGAGGGCGAGAGGCTGGCTTTCCTGGATACGGTCCAGCGTGTATTCACTGACGAGGGATTTGGTGGCGGGCATTTGATTCCAGGCAGATACATGGATATTTTTGAATCCCGGATCATTGACGACAGCGAAGCGAGGATGTTTGCATTGCCTTTAACTACGGCAGCGGGCATGGTTCACGCAAGGCGCGATGAAACGATACGCAAAGGCAATGAGATTTACGACCGGTACAATCAGATGTGTAAGATGACACCATATGAAAAGTATACACGCGGAATAGGTGATGATAAAATATATTTGAGCCTTTCGCATGACAGATATTTCTTGATACGTCGCTTAATGCGTGCCATGTATGGAGTTTCTGAGTTTACGTATCGGAGAGAAGCGTTGTATCAGGCGACAATAGTGACTCTGGCACTAAAGCGCTGTCGGCTTGAGAAGAACGAATATCCGGAGACTCTCAGTGAGTTGATCACAGCCGGATTCCTTGATGAATTACCTATGGATCCATTCAGCGATAAACCGCTGGTTTACAAAAAGACAGAGGATGATTTTGTTCTCTACAGCGTCGGCCCGAATTTCACAGATGACGATGGAGAAGTTGCCCTGAACCGCGGCGAACCGCTAAAGTGGGGAACGCCCGAAGCCGGCGACACTGTCTTCTGGCCGTTGCCGAAACCGTAGACAGAGCAATAGCAACGGCTACGATGATTACAGGATTGTATCCTTGCAATTCTGTTCGACGCTCCATATCATATCCTGCACAGTTTATAAGATAAAACAGGTAGGGTGTGCATTGCACACCATTGATCGAAATGTTTTTGCAGGAGATAACGATGAGTTCCGGAAGATGCCCCTTAAAATGCAACTGTAATCACAATCTCAGCCGTCGCCAGTTTATCCGCGGTTCAGCCGGAGTAGTGGCGGGTTCTGTTCTTTTGCAAGGCTGTAATGCCCTGGTCAAAGAACCAATGGTGACACAGAATCCCATCCGTCCATGCGGGCCGGCGTCGAAATATGTACCGACCATCAAAGCGGCCTTTGTCCGGCGGAAGGAAGATTACGGAATGCTCTGGCCGGGGGCCGTCTATGACGGGAAGGCCGCTCGGAAGATGTACAGCGAGAAAATGACAAGCACCGCCGAGAAGCTCGGGGCAAAGCTCGACCTTCGCGGCGAACCGCTTTACAGTCTCGCCGAGGCCGAAAGCTGGATCGCCGAGGCCGAAGCCCAAAAGGCCGACGGCCTGGTATTGGTCATGATGGATCGCCAAAAACATTCCTGGCCGAGCGCTGCAAAAGTCGCTAAAAGCACAATTCCGTCGATTATTTATTCGCCGCTCGGCACATCTTTCACAACCAACACTATCAACCTGGCCGAGACGCCCGGCTGCGTAATTTATTCGACGAACGATTTCGGACAGGCCGCCTACGGCATGAAAATGCTCTGCGCCTCGGCCAAAATGCGCCGGACCCGCTGCGTCGTAATAAGAGGTCGGGGCCGATCCGAAGCCCCTTTGGCTGATACGGGAATTACGATGCAAGTCGTGCCGGCCACGACATTCATCGAACAGTATAACAAGACTGCCGATAGTAAAGATATGTTGGCGATGGCCGACGATTATCTCCGCCGGGCTCGGAAGGTAACGGGCGCGACCCGCCAGGACGTCATCAACGGCGTTAAAAGCTACTACGTGGCCGGCAGGATTCTCGAAGCCGAGCAGGCCGACGCCATCACAATGGATTGTCTCGGCGCACTGGGCCAGATCAAGGTGAGCTTGCCCTGCATCGCATGGTCGCGGATGAATGACGACGGCATCCCGGCAGCCTGCGAGGCCGACTACGGCGCGGTCGCCTCGCATATCATCACGCAGTATCTATTCGACAGGCCGGGCTTCCAGCAGGACCCCGTTGCCGATACAGCGGACGATTCGATCATCGGCGCGCACTGTTCGTGCCCGACACAACTCAACGGCTTCGGCTCTGGCCCTGAGCCGTTCGATTTAATGCACCATCACGGCAACCGGGACGCCGTGCCGCGAACGCTCTGGCAGGTGGGCCAGCGTGTGACAAGTATCGATTTATTGCCGGGCAAAGCTGACGGCAGCTCGGTATCAGAAGTGCTGATTTCAGCCGGTTCGGTGCTGGAGAATATGGACGTGCCGCCCTCCGGCGGTTGCGTCGTCTCGGTCAAGGTCAAATTCGACGGCCGACAGGAAGTGCTCAGCTTCCCCGGCTTCCACCAGATATTCTTCTACGGCGACTACGCACAACAGATGAAAGATTTCTGTCAGCTCAATAAATTCGAGGCCCAGATCGTGTAGGCCATCACTAACCAAGTGATGGCCTGATTAGCCCCCAAATTTATTTGGGGATTGTTTCCCAGCTACAGCGTCCATCCATCGCGGTATGGTGGATCGACAAATTTGTTGGCGTCGGTGTGGTTAGTCACCCGCATGGCTTCGGCATCCCATTCGAGGACGCGCCTTGTTCGAAGGGCGAGCGCTCCGAGCAGCGCCATCTCTGTCATCTCGCAGCCGAATTCTATGGGGCAGACGGTGCGCGAACCCATCTTGCATGCCTTGATCCATTCGTCGTAGTGATCGTTGCACCTGTACAAAGTTTTTGCCGGCTGCTGGAAGTCGCGGAATTTTTTCTCAGGCAGAAGCAGGCCGCCGGCAATGCCGCGACTTCGGCCGAAGGGATTGCCGCCGGAATAACCTGCTATCAACTTGCCCTGCTCACCAACGAACAGAAGGCCGCTGGACGGCAATTGTATGCTCGGATCGAGCTCACCCGGCCGGAGCGGTTTCATTCCACCGTCGTACCAGTGCACATTAAGAGAAGGCAGATTTTCCCGTGCTCCGAATTCCCATGTGACAGTATTGGCGTGGCTCTGACATTCGGGGGTCGAGACGAATTGGAAGAAGCCCTTGTGGCGGATCGAACTGCGGGCGTAGATTGTCGTCGGGGCGCCGAGCTTCAACTCCCTGAAGTAGGCGTGGAGCGTGTGGCAGGCCATATCGCCAACCGTCCCGGAACCGAAGTCCCACCAGGGACGCCAGTTGCAGGGATGATAGGCCGAGTGATAAGGACGATATGGTGCCGGACCGATCCACAAGTCCCAATCCATGTCGGGCGGAGGAGATTGTTCTTCCGTCGGCCTGACCAGCGAGCACGGATAGGCCGGGTGGTCGCACCAGATGTGCAGTTCCCTGACCGGGCCGATAGCCCCGGATTTTAATAATTCCGTAGTGTTTCGCAATGCGTCCGTGCCGGAAGACTGCACGCTCGACTTGGTGACAAGGTTCTTTGCGTCGAGAACTGCCCGGCTGACTTTTCTTGCTTCGGCGATGCTGTGCGTTATCGGTTTGGCACAGTAGATATGCTTGTCGAGTTTTATCGCCTCCATCAGAAGCACTGCGTGTGTATGATCGGGCGTGGCGATGATAAGCGCATCGAAGTTGTCGGCTTCTTTCTCGAACATCTTCCGATAGTCGTGGTAGGTTCTGGCGCGGGGAAAACGCTTGAAAACTTTGCCCGAAAGGTTATGGTCGAGGTCGCACAGGGCGACTATGTTCTCGTGCCGGCACTCGCCGAGATAGCTCTGGCCCATTCCTCCGACACCGACCGCGGCGATTCGCAGCTTGTCGCTCGGCGCCTGATTGCCGGGACCTCCGAGGACAAAACGGGGCACAATTATCGGCACGGTGAGACCGGCAGCAAGCACGGAGCGTCTGGATATTTTATGTCCCGTGTTGTCAGCGGAATTTTGAGACTTGTCGGAACTGATTGTTTTATTCGATAGCATTTTAAGGGTCTCCTTTTCGGTTCGGATAAGAAAGTATAATCTTCACATTTGCCCTAAACAAGATTATTTTCACTGGATAAAAATGAGGCGTTGAAATCTAACTGCCTATTGTGCTATTGTATAGAGCGTGCAGGAGTACTGTTTGTGGATTCATATAGGAAATGTCAACTTACAAAAGATCTTGGCGGAGAAAGTGAAGTGAACGATAAAAAGACCAGGCTGGTATGGTGGAAGAAACAGATGGGTCCACTCGCTGGCTTTCTGAGCGGCACGTTGCTGATGGTACCAGGGATCTTTCCAGTTCTGGCCCCTATTCAGGTGCTTGCCTTTGTACCGCTGCTGGTGGCGCTGCGACGGATGCGCCGGTGGCGCGAGTGTTTCCATGCGGGATTCCTCATGGGCTTGGGTTTTGTCGCTCCGCAGATACTGTGGTTACAGCTTCCGTCGGAGATAAGCTTGATCTTGGTGACATATTTTATCGTCTCGCTCATAATCCTGGTCGCGGTCTCTTGGGCGCTCGTTCGCCCGACAGGTATCATGGGCTGTTTCGCATTCGGCGCGTTTATGGCCATATTCGACTGGATTGTCATTACAGCGATGCCTATGTGGGGGACGGCTCAGTCGTTTGCTCGATGTTGGTCGTGGTATCCAAGTGTGATTGCATTCACCTGCGCCACTGGGACGCCTGGATTGATGTTCGTCCTCGGCGCAACTCAGGCCCTCGCGGTCAATGCATTTCTGAGCCGGGGACGGCGACTTGTATCTATCCTGGCCTTAGCTATTGTACTTGGCATTGTGGCTGTCGTCGATGTGACGGCTTTATCTTACAAGCCTGTCGGACACTTGAAGGTGGCCACAATCGGATGGGCACTCTCACAGGAAGAAGGCGGTATAGGAACATCGGGGGGCTTTGACAGGCTTTACGCCGAGCCCGTAGCGGCAGCGGTCCGTCAGGGTGCCAGGCTCATCGTCTCGCCGGAGACCGCGTTCGCAGAATATGATGATCCGAGTCGAGCCCCTTTCTCTGAGTTCGTGGAACTGTCCCGCCGGCACCGTGTCTATCTTGCGGTGGGCTACCTTGACACGAAAAGTCAAGAGAATCGCGTGGTCTTCATCGGGCCTTCCGGGGATATCCTGGGCCGATACACCAAGACCCACCTGACGCCATTCGAAAACAACCCAACAGGAATTGGCAGGCCCATCTTTATCACCATCGACGGTATCTCAGTAGGAGCGATGATCTGCCATGACGACAACTACACGGATATCTCTCGTCGATATGGCGCTAAGTCTACGGGCATCGTGGTCGTTCCAACCAATGACTGGGCTCCGGTGCGGAGAGCCCACTTTCAAAACTCAATCCACAGGGCAATCGAATCACGTTTTGCTGTCGTCCGCGCCGCCTCCAACGGCATCAGCGCGATCATTTCTCCGACCGGCAAGAGGCTGGTAGTGAGTGACCACTTCAAGGAGGGCCCGGCCCTGCTTGTCACTGATGTCCCGGTCTATGATGTGCGAACGATCTTTAGCCGATTCGGCTATTGGTTTGTTGTGGCCAGCGGCTTTCTTGTTGTAGTCTATGTTACCTCATATAGAGCTTATAATCCGGCAAAGATTTATTGGAGAATGACTCATGAAAAAAAGATGCGAATGGCCCGGCGATAACAAACTCATGATCGAATACCATGACACCGAATGGGGCGTGCCGCTTCACGACGATCGCAAGCTGTTCGAATTTCTTCTGCTCGACAACGCCCAGGCGGGACTGAGCTGGCAGACCATCCTGAATAAACGTGAAAATTACCGCAAAGCTTTCGACAATTTCGATCCGGCGAAAATCACACGCTACGGCAAACGCAAAATCACTTCACTGCTCAATAACCCCGGCATCGTCCGCAACCGGCTTAAAGTACAATCCGCCGTGACTAACGCCCGCGCCTTCCTGGATATCCAGGCTGAATTCGGCTCTTTCGATACCTACATCTGGCAATTTGTTAACGGTACTCCCATCCGCAACCATTGGAAAAGCCTCAAAGACATTCCCGCCACATCGCCCGAATCGGATGCCATGAGCAAGGCCCTCAAGAAACGCGGCTTCAAGTTCGTCGGTTCGACAATCTGCTACGCCTTCATGCAATCGGCAGGAATGGTCAACGACCACCTGACCCGCTGTTATCGCCATACCCAATGCGGCTGATTTCTTACCAGCTAATTTTATTGTTAATGAATAATAAATATGTTGCCTGACATTCGGACTATTTTTTCGTTGGTCTGAAAGCCCACGCTGCATGACCATGGATTTTTTCATATTTTTTTGAAAATTACAGTAACTTTTTTTTCATTGTGCACGTCTATTATTTAGATGAGCCGTGTTTTGTAATTGAAAAGATTTTCCTTTTCGATAAGTCAATATTTCTTTTATGGGAGGACTTATCATGTTCAGAACACTTATTCTGGTTTTGACGGGGCTGATTCCAGCAGAAAACATCGCGCCATCGGCGGAACTGGAACCGCCGGTCAGGCTTGAGGCCGCCGGCAAGCCGATAGACACGGAGATAGGCCACGCTGCACCGTTCGTCTGCGATTTCGATGGCGACGGTCTCAAGGATCTGCTGGTCGGCCAATTCGGAGAAGGACTCCTCAGGATATACCGCAACGAGGGCACAAATTCAGAGCCTAAGCTGGCAGCCGGCGTGAAATTCAAGGAAGGAAAAGAGGACTGGCGCGTCCCGAGCGGGTGATGCATCGGATTCGGTCCGCATGTTGTGGACCTTAACAACGACGGACATCCTGATATCCTCTCCGGCTCCTGGCCCGGCGAGATATTCCTGTTTCGAGGCACAGAGGACCATTCATTCGCAGCACCCGAGATGATTAAGGACAAGGACGGCAAATTCATCAATATCGGCGGAGGGATTCGCAAGGAGACAATGTTCCGTCCCTTTGGTCAGGATCAGCCCGAGGGGCTTCTCATCGCAGGCAGCGCCAAGTTCGAACGCACACCGGAGGGGACATTCGTTAACTATCACGGCCAGCGACTCGAAAGCACGAAGGAGAGGCCGATTGCGATTACCGGTACGGCTT
>JBARRE010000452.1:0-3101 GCA_049644065.1 Sedimentisphaerales bacterium
CAATAATATACACTTAAGACCCCATATTTCTTCAAATTATTTTATATTTTTTTGTCCCTGTCATCGTTTCAAGTCCTTACTGTTGCAATACGCAGACCGTATCATAATCACGGTTGAAATCGGAAAGCCGCTTTGGCGAGATTAAAAAACTTCGATAAAAAAAGGGGCTTATGCCGAAATCAATCGGTATAAGCCCCATAATAAATTTAATCCGTAGCTCTATGGTCTGTTATTGCAAGGGCTGAAGAAAAAGGCCGTTGCAAACTCTACTCATTTAGAGCCTTCTTTACAATCCCTGTTACCACTCGGGCCAAATCAATCAGTACGAACCCCGAACTGATGCTAAGTGGTTACCCGCCATATCACATCTTATGGCTCTGGTTCCGGTTCTGGCTCCGTTCCATACAGCCGGATGTCGTCAAATAACATTTTGCCCGAGCCGCCCGGCGCCGTCATATTACCCCTGGTGCCGATACCGATCGCAATCCTGTCGACGTCGGTCAGATTCAGGCCCTGATCCGCGAGGTCCTGCAGGCTGATAACCCACTCCGTCCAGGTCGCTATATGTGTCGCTGCCGGGTCGTCGTATACCACAACCACCGGCTCGCCCGTGCTGTTGGAAACCGCCACGTACATCGGCTCGGGATCGTTGCTGAGTATGCCGATATCCTGGTTCGCCCACTGCGCACCGACCGTACCGGCGATCTGCAAGCCGGAGAATTTGGCCTGGCATGTTGCACCGGTGTCGTGGCTGGTCAGTGCCAAACCTACATAGACATTCAAACTCATTGAGATGCTCTGTGGATTCCACGCCATGGACTGCCATGTCGCTCCGTTACTGGAGTAGTAGCCTCTGAAGTTGCCTGCGACGTCACGCTCCAATTTCACCCAGTATGGAGCAACGATTGCCGTTTCCTCGCTTGTCGCTACATCGCTGTCGCTCGTAGCACCCGCATCCGCATCCTTCCGGGTCTGGAACCTGCATCCGTTTGTCGCCGAGCCGTCGGTGTTGGTGGGTGTTATGTAAACCGCAGCGAACTTCGAGCCGGCATCGAGCGTCTCGCGGATCATTACGCCGGCCTTGGCCCAGTCGTCGGTCTGCTCAACGCTCTCGACCCTCGCGATGATCGAACCCGGGCCGGTTAGCATCTTGAAGGCGTAGTGGAACTCGTCGGCCTGGTTCCAGATATCCGCTCCGGAGGCGGTCATCGTATAGGTGCCGGCCGGAGCCTCCGTGAAGCTGCCGACGGATGCCGGACTGCCTCTGAACCACAGCGACAATTCCTTCACGCTTCCCTCGGTCCAGTCGCGCGGATAACTCAGCGTCAGCTCCGCCTCCGAATACCTGGCGTAGCCCTGCTTATTGTTGTCGAAGGCAAACGGCATAGCTTGGCCGCCTTCGTGAATGATCGTTTCCTCTGTGAACGAATCGGTCGTTTCGTCGCCCACGGCCGCCCCGGTGCCGTTGCCGGGATAGTAAGGCGGAACATCCGGCGTGCCGTAACCGAGCCCATCTTTCCACGCATACCATATCTGGTTGTCGTTCGAATCGTAGAGCTCGAAATCGTCTATGACGAGGAACTCCTTAGTCGTAAAGCTCCAGATGTCACCTTCCACCATGGCGGGATCTTCGAGGTCGTTAACCTCATCGACCCGCCAGTAATAAGTCGTGGCGTAATTGAGTGACAGCGGCCCGTACCCGGCTTCGGTCACGGCGTCGACAAACGCCGTGCCGTCTGTCACGGCCTGCTCGCTCGTGCTCAGGTAAACGTTATGCTCGGCCGCCTCTCGCCCCGCCGTCCAGCCAAGTGTCACGTCCAGAGGAACATCCGTCTGCCCCGAAGCCGGCTTTGGATCTCTTGCATGTACGGGGACATAGAAGAACCGCACCTCGCTCAGACTGTATTGCTCCACAATGCCGAACCAATTGCTGTTCGCTGTAAGCCGGACGTATCGTGCCGCTATGCCGCTAAAATCGACGGTAGTATTGTGTGCATAATCGGGGTCGCCGGGAGCCTGGGTGAACTCATGCGTGGTTCCCAGTGTCACAAACTCGGTCCCGTCGGCGGAATATTCGATCAAAACTTCTTTGAATCCGATCCCGAACGTTGTCTCCAGGCCTTCGTTCGAGTTCCAGACCCACATCTCGTGCAGCTCGTAAACCTTGCCGAGGTCGTATTCGATCCAGGTCGGCTGAACTGCGCCCGGGCTGCTCAGCCACATCGTGTCGTCGCCGATATTGCTGTGCAGCAGGCCGGTTTCATCCAGTCCCGAGCCGTTCACGGTATTTTCAGGCTCCTTACCTGCCATGCTGCTGGAAGCTCTGGCGGTAATAGTCCCGCCGTCAATCGCATATGCATAAGGCTCGACCGTAAGCTGCCAGACTTTGCCTCTGTATATTTCGTTGCCGGGTGCCGCACCGACCCCGTCGATACGCCAGTAGTAGGTCGCTCCGATTTCCAGACGAACGGTTCCGATGACGGGAAATTGGTTCGGATCCTGCCGGCCCTGGTAGACGCCGGCTGGATCGACGGTTGTCGATGCCGCGTTCACATCGTCGAAATTCGTTCCGAGATAAACATCATGCTTCTCGGCGTAGCTTCCCGGCGTCCAGCTAAGGACTGGCGTCGGACGCACTTCGGTCGCACCCTTGGCCGGATAAGGATTTTTTGCCTGGTCCTTTGCTCCCTCAGTTGCATCTACGAAAGGTCTCCATGTTTCCTCAGCGTGGTCGTGCGTGGCAAGGTTCAGTAGACCGTTGCTATTATGGCAAACGAACTGCACGATCCCGTCAGTATCAGCCTGGAGGGCCTCAAGAACATCTATAGTAAACGGGTCGCCAGGGACACCGTCGGTGAAATTCACCGTGGTAAGCAGAGTGGTTTTGCTCGTGTCAAGACCGCCGAGGTTGGCGGTATTGTTGCCGGGCGCATTGTTCCAGGTGATACTCCTTTCGTCCCAGCCGATGTTATCGAGGCAGTCGTCGTTGACGTAGGAGACGTCGAAGTGCCGGTCGCCGTCCTTAGGCTCATGCAGCGCGACTGTGAGGGTTGCCGTTTCGAGGTTGCCGACGTCAAGTTCGCCGAGGTCGAATTTGATCC
>JBARRE010000453.1:0-3782 GCA_049644065.1 Sedimentisphaerales bacterium
CATGCTCCAAAGCCCTCATTTTTTTAATTCATAATGCGTTTTTCATTTATGATTTTATTGTGCTTTATCAATAGCCCAGTGTATACGTATCGACAGCTATGTCAAAAACAAATTGACATAATCGTTACCTGCATTTACTATGAAGTGAAACTCCGACAATCAAAAATAAGGAGACCTTAATCTGTAATCAACTTTATCTGTAAAAAAGACCATATATCTTTTTATGAAAATAATTAATGATCGATAATCAATTGTAAATGGCCAGTCATAACTTAGCACATATAAAAATAGATGAGATGGACATCATCGGCTACTCGGTCGCGGGCGAAGAGACCGTAGTCGCAGTGCCCCAATTGGATGTCTGCTTCGACGTCGGCAAAGCCCCCGACCAGATCATTCCTATCAACAACATCCTGCTTACGCACGGCCACATGGACCACGCCGCGGGGCTCGCATATTACCTGTCCCAGCGGAATTTTTGCGGCATATCAGCGGGAACGATATTGGCCCCTGACAATTTACTGCCGCCGATGAGGCAGATCATCAACGCATGGTCGAAACTGGACGGCAACAAAATCCCCGCCAAACTCGTCGGCGTCAAATCCGGCGACGAATATAAGATCAAGCCCAATTTGATTGCAAGGGTTTTCCCTACGAAGCACAGCAAAGGCTCCGTCGGTTTCACTGTTATTGAGAAGCGAAAAAAACTCAAACCCGAATACACAGGCCTTAAAGGCCCGCAAATCGTCGAGCTGAAAAAACAGGGTGTCGAAATCGATTATCCGCTGGAGTTCCCGATTGTCACCTACCTGGGCGATACGCAGTACGTTGATTTTTCGCAACTGAAATACATCGTCGAGAGCAGAATTTTAATCGCCGAGTGCACGTTCTACGAGGGCGAACATACCACAAGAGCCAAGGCCGGCAAACACATGCACGTCGATGAACTTGCAACGCTGCTGAACAATCTGAACAACGAGAACATTATCATCACGCACACAACGCAGCGCACCCCCATGCGTGAAATTCGCAAAATACTGAAAAACGCCCTGCCGAAGGACAAGTACGACAAGATCACAATACTTATGGCCAAGAGACCGAGATTGCCTCATTAGCTATTGTCACTCAACTTCATGCAAGTTTGGCTTACTCAGATTTATTAGTACCATCACAAGGATTACAGGAAAAAATACAGACCAAAGAAATTTTGTGTATGTCGAAGCCTGAACTACATGCTGCTGAATATTCATAGGCCGAAATCCTGGAACAGGAATGTGAAATGCGATCCCATATACAGCAATCATAAGAACAAATACAAGCAACTTCATCAAGAAGCACATTCTTGTTGTTAGCTGTTTAATTTGCTTTTTAAATCCATGTGTTTGAATTATCAACCTGCAAAAGAAATAACCAAGAAAAAAGGTTGTTATCAAAGTTAATATCTTCGAGCCAAAACCAATAAAGCCCAAGCTACGGTAACCGGTTATTCCACTGTTGGCAGCAAGCAGGACACAGCCTTTTGATACTGCTGCATCAAAATTCGTTGCCAACATATAAGTAAGGATTCCTGTAATTAACCAGGAAACATTTTGCCTGAATCTTTTACCACGATTTATTTTTGCATACTCATCGGAAAGACGGGCCGTGTCTCCAAGGCAGTGGGCAGCAACCAGGAAGGCTTCTTCATCTGACAGCTTCGATCCTTTCAGACTCCCGACGTCTTCTCGCAAGTGGCCTTCCAGCTCATCGAAGTCCGATTCGCCTAAAGTCTCAGACTGGGTCAGATTGTTCCGCCACTTAGTAATTTCTTGATTCAGGTCAAACATGGTTCATTCTCCCACAATTGTCCCAAGATCGAATGGACCAGCATCCATTGGCTTCGCTGTTCCTTTAGTACCTTGGTTCCCGTTTCTTTGATTTGATAGTATTTCCGTTTGCGGCCGGTCTCCGAATCCCGCCACTTGGATTGAATCAACTTCTGCTTTTCCAGCCGGTGCAACACGGGATAAAGCATCCCGTCGCTCCATTGCAGTTGACCTCCCGAAAGTTCACGAACGCGCTTGATGATGGCGTACCCGTAACTCTCGCCATCTGAAAGAATCGAGAGAATCAATGGAGTAGCCGAAGCCGCAACTAAGTCTTTTGATACAGCCAATTTTGTCTCTCCAAAATCCAATACCTATAATCTATATACATAGTACTTCTATGTATGCAAATCAACAAAAAAATCTTTTGCGGACAAATAAATTTTCAGATGGGCCGGTAAATCAGTCGCCTGCACACTTGTAAGTGCTTTCATATAAATCATTTATGCGCCGGATGTACTGCAAGAAAAGGGCCAGAATATTCTTTGTGAAAAACTCAAATTGCCGGTCTTGAGTCGGTCAGGCAAAGCTCGACAAGCTCGTCGATTATGGCTGTGCCGGCGCACATTACTTTGTCGGCTCCGCCCCAGTATAACTTCAAGGTGCCGTCGTCCTCTGGTACAGCTCCGCAGGTGAAGACTACGTTGGGAACGTAGCCTGTGATTTCCCACGGATCTTCGGGCTGTAATATCCATCGGTCGCCGACGCCGAGGATTTGTGCCGGATCGTCGAGTTTGTGCAAAGCAGCGCCGAGCCGGTAGACATGGCCGGCCATTGTGGGAAAGACGCCGTGATAGATGCTCAGCCAGCCTTTATCGGTACGAATCGGCGGAGCGCCGGGGCCGATCTTTGTCTCGTCCCAGTGGTACGGCACGGGTTTCATTACGAGCCTCGAATCGCCCCAGTGGCGCAAATCTGGCGAATAGCTTATCCAGATCGACCAGGGGCTGATGTCCGAGTGCGGCCTGTCTAATTTGACGTACCGGCCGTCGATCTTTTCGGGAAAGAGCACGGTATTTCGATAGTCCGCCTGCGTAATAAAGGCCACTCTTTCGACCGATTCAAAATCCAGCGTCTTGGCTAGGCCGATACGGACGCCGTGCGCCGAATATGCGCTGTAGGTTATATAGTATGCGCCTTCCAGATATGTTATGCGCGGGTCTTCGACGCCGAATGCCTCGTACTCACAGAAAACCGGTTCCTTACCCGGCGTCATGAACGGCTCGGAGCGGGCTTTGAAATTGAAGCCGTCTTCGCTCTCGGCAAGGCCGATGATGGACCTGCCCGTATCGAGGTGCGAGCGAAACAGCATAATGTATCTGCCGTCATATTTGGTGACGCCCGCATTGTGAACTGTCTGAACCGGATAAGGAATATCGTCTATTGTCAGGATCGGATTGCCCTGGTATCGAGTAACTAATGGCTTTTTCATTGTTTACATCCCTGTGAACTTTTATTTCTTGTGCGCTTCCCGGCGGAAGATTTCCGCGTAGACTTTTTCATAGCCGGCAACCATCTTGTCGATAGTGAAATTCTCTTCGACGCGCTGCAGACACTTCTTGCGATCGATAAGGTCAATTCTGGCGACGGCCTCGGCCGCTTCATCGACGTTGTTGACCAGGTAGCCGGTCTGTTTATCGGCAATGACTTCCCGGCACGAACCCAAATCCATTGCAATAACCGGCACGCCGGCCGCCATAGATTCTGCCATCACCAGGCCGAACCTTTCGGGAATCGTATTAAGGTGAATAACGGCGTATGCCTGCCTAAGCAGTTCATCACGCTGCTCAGGATTCACGGGCCCTATGAACTGAATCGACGATTGATTCAAATGCGGCTTTACGAGATTATCGAAGTAATCCTGGTCCTGAATAATGCCGGCTATAATCAAATCCATGCCGGATTTTTTCGCCACCT
>JBARRE010000454.1:0-14478 GCA_049644065.1 Sedimentisphaerales bacterium
AAAAACAAAGCCAATTTATCAGCGTTCAGTGTTCTCCGTAAGGAGTCCCAAGGACTGCGTTCAGCAGACAGCGCCAAAATGAAGAAAAGCGATTTGAAAAAACAAAGCCAATTTCCGAAAGGGCAAAATGACGTTAAGTCAATATTGATAATGGGTTATGGAGATTTTGATGGATCGAGGCAGCGAAAAAACAAAGCCAAACAAACCCAATTTCAAGATGTCTGATTGGACGCGGTTTGGATTCCCGCCTTCGCGGGAATGACAAATATGGAATCCCTGTACGACGGAATATTGTAATCCTAATTTGAAAAAACAAAGCCAATTTGTGGCGAGCCAATATAAGCTTAAACGTTTTTATAACAAGGGATTATGTTAAATTTACTCTATTGGAGGGCATAAAAAACAAAGCCAAACAAACCCAATTTGTATCCGTACCATGGAGGCTTCTACCGGATCGACGGAGCTTGGTATAGGCCGACATTGGCGATTGTGGGGCAGAGGCGGGAATCTAAGACTCTGATTCTTACTTTCTCCGCTGTAACTTCCGGGAATCGGCAGATTCGTTTGTAGCCAACGGTTTGGCCCTCAGCGACTTGCTGCCATATACCGCCGGTTTGCACATCGACGGCGAATTTTGCGATTCGCTGGCCGAAACCGCGGAGTTGCTCCTGGAACATTATGACATTGAAGGTCTTCTCACCAGCCAACGTGATTGTCAATTCGGCCTCGGCAGTCCAGTCGGGCGGCATCCAGCAGGTATCAGTGTTGCCGTCGAGGACGTTGGCGGCCCTGAAATCGCGCCCGCGAGTTGCTGAGGCGGTTGCTTTTGCGCCGACGGCGAGGTTGGTCTTAAACGTCTCGCGGAGGTATTGGCCGACCTCGGTCAGCACCTTGCAGTCGCGCCGGCTGAAAAGGCCGTCTCTGTTGGGCGGGATGTTCAGAAGGAATACCGAGTTGCCTCCGACGCAGTTGAACCAGACATCGAGAATTTGCCCGGTGGTCTTGACCTGCTGCTGCTCATCGCGCCAGAACCAGCCGTGGCGGATGGACGTGTCGGTCTCTGCGGGATACCAGTGCAGGTAGCCGCCTTTGTCGAGAGTCTGCTGGAGTTTGTCGAGGCTGCCCAGGTCCTTGGCCGTCATATCGGGCCAGGTGAATTTGTCCGGCGGCGCATCGATCGGGATAACACTCCACTCGGCGGCCCGTGCGCGGCCGGCTTCGTTGCCGCACCACCGCAGATCCGGGCCTTTGCCGAATATTACCGCTCCGGGCGCCAGCGTGCGTATCAGCTCGTACCACTGGGCGTAGGTGTATGTCTGGCCGCCCTTGCGTTTCGGATGGGCGCCGTCGAACCAGACCTCGTGGATCCGCCCGTACTCAGTGAGCAGTTCGAAGAGCTGGTTCATAAAATACTCATTGTAATCGTCGGCGACGTATTTGAAGGTCCGCGTGTCCTTGAACGGGCGGCCCGGCACGGGGCGGGGAATTACGCGCTCGGAATATTGGCTGAGGTTGCCGTACAGGCCGGCGGAATTTTCGATCTGGTACAAATCGGCGGGCGACAAATAAACACCGACTTTCAGGCCGTACTTACGGCAGGATTCGACCAACTCGCGCAGGACATCTCCTTTGCCGTCACGCCACGTGCTCGAAGCAACCGAATGCGTGGTGTATCGCGTTTGCCACAGGCAGAAGCCGTCGTGATGCTTGGCCGTTAGGATTACCTGTTTCATTCCCGCGGCTTTCATCATCCGGCACCACTGGTCGGTATCGAGATTTTCGGGATTGAAGATTTTCGGGTCTTCTTTGCCGGTGCCCCATTCCCGGCCGGAGAAAGTATTGACGCCGAAGTGGACAAAACCGATAAACTCAAGCTGCTGCCAGACAAGCTGCCGGGCAGATGGCCGGACGTCAACGGCTTTACGGATGAGCTCTTTTCGTGCTGTCGCCTGGTCCCGCTCGACCATGTCGTAGACGCGGACGTAATCGACCACGAAGTAATCCGGAAGTTTGGCTTTTGTTATGTCACCGCCCCACTTGCCGATTTCCTCGGTGAGCTTTGCGTACTGGGGCACTTGCGAGACGCCGCCGGCGCTGGTGCGCCAGGTTTCTTTGCCGTCAACATAGAAAACGTATTGCTCGGGGGACCAATGCAAAGCGAACGTATGAAAACCTTCACTGACGCCGGGGATTGCGCTTTCCTTGCCTCCTGCGCTTTTGTGCTCTGTGCCATAGCCGTCCCAGTGCAGGTTCTGCGTGATTTTGTCCTCGCGCCACGGCTTTTCCATAATGTCGATTTCCGTGCCATCCCTGCCTTCGTCTCCGATCTTGCCGACGGTGTTGGCATGCATCCAGAACGCGGGCCAGTGCCCTTCCTGCGTGGGGAACTTGCTCCGGCAGACCCAGTAGCCGAATTTATGCTCGAACTTGCCCCTGGTGCGCAGGGCCCCGCTCGTGTATCGGTCGCCGTCCTTTTTCGTGCGGACGAGCAGGTTTCCTTTGCCGTCCAGATAGGAGTCTTCCTTGACCCAGAAGCCGTCGCGGCGTTTGAAGTCGCCGAGTATTTCCCATTTGGACTGGTCGATTTGAGTGCCGTCGAATTCGTCGCACCATGCCAGTTTCCACATTTTCCCATCGGGAATCGGGGGCAGGAATTCATTCTTTGCCGTAGCTGCATTTGCGAACAGACCTACGGCCGCGCAGAAGACTACCAATATTGTTACGTGATAATATGCCTGGTTTTTCATGAGCCTCTTTCCTTTATGTTGCTTTTTAGCCGTGCGGACGCTGGGTGGCCCTGATGCCTGAGATGACCGTTACCACCAGCATCAGTGTGAAAACCACGGTCGTGAACCAGTATCCCCAGGCGGCGGTCTGGACGTGGGCCATTTTAATTATTACTGTGCCGATGGCGAACGATTGGAGGAACATTTTGATTTTGCCGGACACGGTCGCAGCGAAATTGACGCCGCGTGACTCTGCGATGTGTCTCAATACCGTGACGTAAACCTCTCTCGCGATTAAAACGCCCGCCACGGACCAGTGAATTACCGCCAATGTGCCGGGGCCCAGATCGAAAAGCTTTGGCTGACCGATAATCCCAAAGCAAATAAACGCCCCGCAGACCAGAATTTTGTCGGCCAGAGGGTCGACCATCCGACCGAATTTACTGGTTACGTTCAACCTGCGGGCTGCAAAACCATCCACGATATCGGTCAGGCCGGCAATGACAAAGAGGATGAAAGCGACGTCGAGAAAGCCGGGAAACGGCACTTCACCGTCGGCGTAATACGGCGGGGCCAAAAGAATCATAACCAAAAAGACGATGGTCAAAACGAGCCGGCCCATAGTCAGAATATTCGGGATAAGCTTTAACATAATCTGAAGTTTACGTATTTAGCGACAAAATTCAACACTAAATCTGCTTAACGAGCAAATCATAATCTTGTGTTCCAACGACTTTTACCTCGATGAGTTGTCCCGGCTTTGCCGAGCAGTGTTTTATTATGCAAACGCTGTCGATATCGGGGGCCTGTCCGTAATAGCGTCCCCTGCCGAGGCCGTCACGATCAAGCGAATCAACCAGGCAGATCAGATTACTTCCAATTCTGTCTTTGTTATGGGCAAATGCGATTTTCTGCTGGGTCAGCATCAGTTCATCGAGACGCTGCTGCTTGACCTCGTCCGGGACCTGGCCGGGCAGCTCCGCGGCAGCAGTTCCGGATTCGGGATAGAACTTGAAGCAGCCCAGGGCATCAAATCGCGCCCACCTGACAAAGTCCATCAGCTCTTCGAACTGCCGGTCGGTTTCGCCCGGAAAGCCGACGATCAGCGTTGTTCGCAGTACAATATCGGACATAACAAGACGCAGATCCTCGATCAGACGCTGGAGCTTGTCCTTAGTATCGGGCCGGCGCATCGATTTGAGGATCTTATCGTTTACGTGCTGGAGTGGAACATCAAGGTAGCGAACGATTTTTTCGCTGTTTGCAATTGTTTCGATCAATTCACCGTCAATCCCTGTCGGATACAGGTACATCAGCCGAAGCCATGCCAGACCGGTAATTTTCTCGAATTCTTTCAGAAGAGCCGGCAAACCGTTTTGTATTTTCAAATCGCGTCCGTAGCTTGTTGTGTCCTGTGCGATGATATTCAATTCGACCGCGCCGGCGGAAACCAATTCTTCAGCCTCGGCGAGAACAATATCCATGG
Source organism: Sedimentisphaerales bacterium (assembly GCA_049644065.1). Taxonomy (GTDB): domain Bacteria; phylum Planctomycetota; class Phycisphaerae; order Sedimentisphaerales; family Anaerobacaceae; genus JAFGPJ01. The sequence goes on from JBARRE010000454.1 coordinate 4,213, forward strand.
ATTTGCTTCGAAATCGACCTCTTATTGACGGTATCGTGCAAAAAGAGCAGCGGTGATTGCAGCCTTCGCTGATTCGCAGGTACGCCCAATGTTGCGGAGTGATAAGTAATCTACATCTGTCATCCGGAACTCGGTCACTGATCGGGGGCAACGGTTGATCAGGGCAAGAGCCTTCGCCGCGTCCGGCGGGCCCGGAAGAAAAAGTTTTTTCGATTATTTTGGCGATATTATCCCGCTGACTGAGACCGACAACGGCATCGATTCCATCGATTTTTTTGCGAAGCTCCGCACCTAATCTTTCACAGAGACAGCCTGCAACAACAACTTTTTTTACGGCACCACTTAACTTACAATCCACTGCGTGCTTTATCGCTTCGAGTGACTCAGCTTGGGCTGGGGCGATAAATCCGCAGGTATTGATGACAACAACATCAGCATTATCAGTCTCGGCAGTTATCGGAAAACCCGCCTGGACAACTTCAGCCAACATTCTTTCGCTATCGACAACGTTTTTCGGACAGCCTAATGAGACAAAGCCAACAGTGACTTTTCGCTTTTTTATTTCCATAAAACCCAAAAAAATCGAGAAATTTGCACTTTAGCCCCCGAAAAAAGGAAATATTTTTACTAATTCAAGGGTAATATACTTGACGATAAGAAGATAAGCAATACAATAATTGAACAACCCGTCTATATACAGGTCGGGAGTACAGAGGTATTAGAACGCCGTTTTTGAGCGTTTAATTATAATGGCTAATACATTATTATGAACAAAAGCAGCCAAAAAAATGGCCGCAGTCAATGGCTAATCGTGGTTGTGGTTGCGGTAGTTTTACACTGGATTGGAGGCTGGGGGAGTATCTCTGCTCAAACAGACACGGAAAATGAAGCCGAGCGTACCCTCCATGCTCTGAAGATTAATCCTGAATTAAAAGTTCCCGAGCCGAATGTCCCTTTGCCCGAAGCTTATCGAAATCCGCCCAAAATCTCCGAGCAAATCGTCGGTGGCACATCTGAATGGAAACTTTTCTATTTTTGCAGATACCATACCTCCGATGAATTGAAAAAAATCATCCACGAGCAATTTGCAACGAAAGTGTTCGATGAAAAAGGCAAATCGACCTCAGTAGTGGATTACACCGTCAGCAGTAATCCTGCCACAAACCAGTTGATCGTTCGATGTCCGGCTCGTGATGACATCGACGCGGTACTTGAGACCCTAAATCAGGTAGACGTTAAGCCGATTCAAGTCAAGATAGATTGTCTGATCTCAGAGGTTTACGCGGATATGACGTTTGACCGTGAAACCACAATAGCAATCGATAACTTGTTCGGTGAGCAGGTCGTGATGAACCCTGGCGGAACAGCTTTCGGAGCCGACGTACAGCAATTAGTGATGGATGACGAATATCTTCCGGCGTTCCCCGGTGCATCCCTCAGAGAGGTAGCACGATCTCGAATGGGTCTTAACATCGGGTATTTGAACGCTGCTCAAGCCGGGCATACTTTCACGCTGTTAATCGACCTGCTTGAGTCGAGGGGTTATTTGAAAATTCTGATGAATCCGACGCTCGAGGTGGTCAACGGCGGAACAGCCAAAGTCTCATCAATGCAGAAGGTGCCGCTGGACAGGATAAGTATGCGATCCACGATATCAGATTACTTGGAGACAAGTACTTTATATGAAGAAGTAATTGACTCGCTCGAAATCACCGCCCACGTCTTCGCAGACGGCTACATCGGCTTGGAAACTGACATAATTCTCGGCTCAAAAAACACGCCTGAAGGTGTAAAGCAAGTACCAATCATTACAAGAAAGGAAATCGACAATAAACAAAACCGCATCAGACAGGGCGAAAGCCTCATAATCGGCGGAATCAGAAAGAACGAAGAGTTCGCCGTGGTTCGTGGTGTTCCGATACTCAAAGATATACCGATTATCGGCTTTCTGTTCTCCAGTGAAGATACTGAGAAACGGGCAGTTGAGACTATCTTCATTCTAACTCCCACCATTTCCACTGACGGAAGACCAAAGGAAGAAGTAATGAAAGAGGTTCAAAGGAAGCACGAACCGGATACTCCGTCAGGTCTGGGCGAAATGATCACGGATCCGTTCGGTTTGAAAGCTCGTGAGGAGGCACGCGAGCAGACAATCCATGACGCCGAACAGTCACGTCTCGAAGCCGAAGTAGAAAAAGCTCAGGCCAGAATCGATATCAGAGAGGCCGATGAACGAACCCAAAAAGCAGAGGCAGAGCTAAGCAGAGTAGAAACTGACGCAGAGAAGATTAAGGCCGACGCCGAAAAAGCCAACGCAGAAGCTCAGGCAAAGGCAAAGACTGCCGAAGAAGCCAAAGCAGCCGCAGACAAAGCAATTTCGGAAGCCAAAAAAGCCCAGGAAGATGCCGATAAGGCTAAAGCTGAAGCCGAAGCAAAGATCAAAGCCGCTGAAGAAGCCGAAAAAGAAGAACCTAACAAGCCCGAAGCCGAGGCTGAAAAATCAGCACCCCAAACCGAGCAGGCCGATGCTCAAAAGGCACAAAAAGCTGATGATAATGTAAAGGCCGAAGAGGATAAGGCTGAGAGTAAAGCCTGACAACACTTACAGAAATAGACCAGACAAATGAGATATCCGGCTAAATCACGCCGTTGTCGTCGTCTGATAATCAACAGAATCATTTCCGGGTGATGTTGCTAAATCTTAATCTTTGATGAAGGGGTACTCTATGGAAAATTTTAATCTTAATCAGCCAGATCCTCTTGGTAAAGACATCGATAAGCCGATCCCATTTGACGATTCCGGCATGAGCGATAAGGGCGTTTCACATGCGCCTCTGGATTTGGGCGGCACCAGCCCCGTCCAGATACCGAAGATTGAGGCGCCTAAGCCGGCGGCAAAAAAACCGACGGAAAAAACAGCTCCCACCGACCGAATCGCGGGCGTAAAGACCTTTTTCACAAAACTGCACCCCGGGGCTCTGAATTTTCTTGATGAGCAAATCACCAGATGGCTGACAGAGAATCCGGGTATCCAGATAAAACGAACGAATATTGCTACGGGCGAGATCCAGGCCAAAAAAACCGAGCCCAATATTATCATTACCATCTGGTATTAAGAATTTTCTCAAAATTATCGCTCCTGTGGTAAGCTGCTCAAACGCAATAAGGGTTTAAGCCGTCAGGAGCACCATTAACTTCGAATAAGACCAGGGATCCGCAGTAATAGCGATCCAGCCTGTATCGGGCTGGAAAATCCGCCTATATCCACCAAAAAATTCTTAACATAAACTCTTGACATATTGATGGATTTACATTAGTTTACTTCCTTTGTCTGTTTGTATATAGCGTATGAGGTCAAGTTTTGTAAATTTTTTGGAGATCTTTTGTGGCTAAAGAGTTGGCACGGAAACTTATTAACGCAGGGGTGCATTTTGGACACGGCGTGAGCCGATGGGATCCCAAAATGGCTCCATTCATTTTCGCAAAACGCGGCAATATCCATATCATTGATGTCAAAAAAACCTTAACAGGGCTGCTTATCGCCAAAAAACTTCTTGCTGAAGTAGTTTCTTCCGGCAAAGACGTCGTTTTTGTAGGCACAAAACGCCAGGCCCAAAAGGCTGTTGAATCTATTGCTGAAAAGTGCGGGATGCACTATGTTTCCCAGCGATGGCTTGGCGGTATGCTTACCAATTTCAGAACGATACGCTCCCGACTACAGAGACTGGAGCAGTTAGAAGCTATGGTTGAGGATGGAACGCTCGATAGCGAGAGCAAAAAGCAGGCATCAAGGCTAAAACGCGAAATGCGAAAGATTAAAACTAATCTGCAGGGCGTTCGGAATATGTCCCGTTTGCCGGGTGCCGTTGTCGTAGTTGACGCGAAGAAGGAATATCTTGCTCTTCGGGAAGCCAAAAAGCTGGACATTGCAACGGTAGGACTTCTCGATACTGATTCTGATCCTGACACGGTTGATGTGGCGATTCCTGCAAATGACGATTCGATCAGAGCAGTTGATCTGATACTCAACGAATTGGCCGATGCGGTGGCAATTGGCAAAACGATGACTGCAGTTCGTCAGGAAGCACCACAACGGCCGAGGCGCGTTCGTCCAAAGAGACCGATACTGGCCCGCACCGGTGAAGAAAAACCTCAAGCAACGAGCGATATTGAGCAAAGCCCTGTACAGATTGCAGACGCACCTTCGCAAGAAAGTCAAACAGAGCAGCAGGAATCCAGGTAAAAAAGCTAATAGTAGATAGTCTTTGGTATTTAACCGGCGGTTCCCACCGCCGGTTAGCATAATACAAGTAACAATCCACGAAGCATAAGAGAATAGGAGTTTTTAAGATGGCGGACATTTCAGCAGCGATGGTTATGGAACTGCGGAAAATGAGCGGGCAGGGAATGATGGACTGCAAAAGGGCCCGTCAGGACACAGATGGTGATGTCGAGAAAGCAATGGATTGCCTGAGAAAAAAAGGCCTTGCAACCCTGGCCAAGCGTGCCGGACGAGACACATCCGAAGGGCTGGTCGTGTGCAAAATCAGCACCGACAACAAAACGGCAGCCCTGGCAACACTTTGCTGCGAGACCGATTTTGTGGCAAAAAGTGATGATTTTGTGGCGACGGCACAAACCCTGGCTGATTTCGCCCTGGCCTGTCCAGACGACGAGGGTGTTGAGAATGTTCTTGAGACCTCTGCCGACGGCAGAAAATTTAGTGATATTCTGACCGAAATAGTCAGTAAAACCGGCGAGAAAACACAGGTAGGAGACTACGCCAAATACAAACTCGACGGCCCCGGACTGATTAGCACATACATTCACTTCAACGAAAAAGTCGGCACAATGGTCCAGATTGATACCAGCAACGACGCCACGGCAACCGGAGATGCGATAAAGCAGGTCGCCTCCGACATAGCGATGCACATAACCGCAACCAAGCCCCTGGCGCTTGATAAAGACCAGATTGATCCTGAAATGATCGAGCGGGAAAAGGCCATTTTCGCCGAGCAGGTCAAGAACAAGCCGGCGAATATTATTGATAAAATTGTCGAAGGCAAAATAAAGAAATTCTACGCTGAGAACTGCCTTCTGCAGCAGCCTTTCGTCAAAGACGACAGTAAGTCCGTCGAGCAGGTCCTTGCTGAAGCGGCCAAACAAGCCGGCGGTGAGGCAAAAATAAAAAGATTTGTCCGATTTGAAGTCGGATAACAGGGATGCCTCGTGAAGCAAGACGCGAGATGCCCTTCACGAGATATAAAAATGGCTGAGAGCAAATATCATCGCGTTCTGTTGAAGCTTTCGGGCGAAAGTTTTTGCAAAGCAGGTCAGTTCGGGATCGACGGTGCTGCGCTTCAGTCAATTGCAGAGAGAATCGCTGAGATTTGCAAACTCGGACCGCAAGTTGCGATTGTGGTCGGAGCAGGTAATTTTCTTAGGGGAGAAAGCTTCTCCGAGACCAGCCATATACCCAGGAATACAGCGGACTATATGGGGATGCTGGCTACGATTATCAACGCCTGCGCGCTTCAGGAGACTCTCGAGAGACTTGGCCAGGAAACGAGGGTTCTCAGTGCGATAGAAGTTCCGGCGATGTGCGAGGGTTTTATTCGCAGAAGGGCCATTCGTCACCTTGAGCGAGGAAGGGTGGCAATATTGGCGGGCGGAACAGGAAATCCTTTCTTTACGACCGATACCTGTGCGGCATTAAGGGCATCGGAACTCGATGCGGATCTGCTCATAAAGGCAACAAAGGTGCGTGGTGTTTACAGTGACGATCCCGAGACAAATCCGGACGCACAGCTCTTTGATAAATTATCTTTTGACCAGGTGCTTACAAAGAACCTTAGAATAATGGATCATTCGGCAATAAGTTTATGCCGGGACAACAATATCCCGATAATTGTCCTGAATATTTTCGAGAAGGGCAATATAGCCAAGGCTTTTTGTGGCGAGTCAGTCGGTACCAAAATAGTTATGAAATGAGGTTGCAGATGCCTACTAATTCAATAGTCTCGGACACCGAATCCAAAATGAAAAAAGCCCTCGAAGTCCTGCACGACGATTTAAAATCCGTCCGCAGCGGCATGGCCGCGACCGGGCTGGTCGAAAACATAAAGGCCGATTTTTACGGGACACCTACGCCGTTGAAACAGATGGCAACCCTGGCGACGCCTCAAATGGATATGATTGTGATTAAGCCGTTCGACCCCGCTTCGATTAAGGAAATCGAAAAAGCCATCAAAGCAAGCGACCTGAGCATCGCACCGATTGTAGACGGAAAAATAATCAGGCTCAATATCCCGGCACTAAGCGAGGAAAGAAGAACACAACTTGTTCAGCAGGCTAAACAGACCGGCGAACAGACAAAGGTTGTTATTCGCAACCTACGAAGAGATGCAAACAAGCATCTCGAAAAGCAGCAAAAAGACAAACTCATCACTGAAGATGACCTCGAAAAAGGCAAGAAGCAAGTCGATGATATTACCAAGCAGTACACCGACAAAGTTGACGGGCTGATCAAAAACAAGTCGGACGAAATATTGCTCGATTGATTTTGTCAATAAACGCACAAATCATAAGTTCACAAGACACAAGTCAGGCGTCTTTTGTCCTTATGTTTTTGTGCCAATATTCACTGACTTAATTTTGGAGGTCAAAACGATGCGAGCAGAAAACAAAACAAAAATCAAGCCGCAAAAAAAGACCGGCACAAGGGTACTCAAGCTGGCATTGGCGATCATAGCGATTCTGATTGTGTTCGTGCTCTTGCTTGTACCCGCAATCGTCTCATCCGGGAAGGGCCGTGAGATAATATTAGCCAAAATCAATGGTTCAATTGCCGGCAAAACGAACTTCGCCGATCTCTCGATGGGCTGGCTTAAGGGCATCAAGGTTGCAGATTTCAGCTTTAACGACAATGCCGGCCAAATCTCCGTTCAGGTCAGGGAAATCGCCACAAAACCACACTACGGCTCGCTTCTAACCGGCAATTTATCCTTCGGCCAAACCTTGATTGACACGCCGAACGTGGAGATCAATCTCAAAGACCTACAGGTACAAAAGGCCAAAAGCCCCGCCCCAAAACGGCCGGCCGGCGAAGGAATGCAACCATTCGTATTGCCGGTAAAAAGAATGGAGCTTGTCCTCAATGACGGCAATGTCAAAGTCACCGATCCGAAATCCGGAACGGTCGAGCTGTCACGGATAAACTCAAAACTCAACTTGCAGCCGCTTGGACAGCAATCAAATTTCGATCTGACAATGGCCGTAGCCCAGGCGGGCAAAGCCTCTCAGATTCAAGTTGCCGGCACAATTACTCCGAAGCAGCAAACCGGATGGAGCCTCAAAGGTACAAGCGGCAGTTTGACCGTCGATGTAAAAGACCTGGACCTTGAATCTTTGGGGCCGATCTTAGCATTGGCCGGAGTCGATATCCAGGCAGAAGGAGTCGTTGGGGCTCGTGCAACGGGTCAAATCAAAGACGGCCAAATCGAAGATTTAGACGCAGGCATCAAAGGTAAGAATCTTCAGATAACAGGCGCCCAGCTAAAGGGTGACAGATTGCAGACCGGCGATCTGGATATTAGTGTGAAGCTAAAACAAAATAAGGAAGCGATAAATATCGACAACCTGCAGCTAAAGAGTGACTGGGCTTCCGTGGCGGCAAGCGGGGTCGTCCCCACGACATTCAAGTCCTTGTCCGATCTTCTGGACGCCGATTCGAATTACAACCTGAAAGGCACATTCAACTGCAACTTAGCTGCCGTTTCGTCGCAAATGCCCAAAACTCTGGGACTCAAAGAAGGCATGCAGCTAACCTCGGGCCAGTTGAACGGCAATGTCGAGACATCCACCAAAGCCGGCGGCCAAAAACAAATCCAGGCCAACGCAACCATTACTGCCCTGGAGGGCTCAGTTGAAGGAAAGAAAATCGCGATGTCCCAACCTATCGAGGCTGAAGCGCAAATTTCATCGGATAAAGCCGGCATAAACTTCGACAAAGTCGACGTCTCGGCTTCTTTTGCCAAAATCAATTGTGCAGGCAGCACCAAATTGGTGAAATACAGTGCCGAAGCGGACCTGGCGAAACTGCAAGCGGAATTAGGACAGTTCATCAATATCGGCCAATACCAGATGTCCGGAGAGATTCAGGAATCGGGGCAAATTTCTATCGAAGAAGATAAAATTGCCGCTTCCGGCTCAGGGACAGTTAAAAATCTTCGTCTGATCTCACAGGAAGGGCTCAGTGCTTCCGAGCCGATGGCGAACATAGATTTCGCCGTAAATATGGACAGGAAGAAGAACCTTGTGGCCATCGACTCGGTAATTGCCAATGCGAGTCTGGGCCGGTTCAGCGTAAAAGACGGCATTGTTCCGCTGGGTGACGAGCCGGCGACACCTTTAAGCCTGGAGATATCCGCAAATAACGTCAACTTCGAGAAAGTTCGGCCGTTCGCAGTTATGTTCGCTTCTTTTCCAAAGGAAATGCAACTGGCCGGCATCGCCGAATCAACAATCTCCGTCAGCTCAGAAAAGAAAACCTACAAAATCACGACCGACTCGACAAAAATCAAAGGCCTGAAGCTCAGCTCGCCCGGGAAGAAGCCCTTCGAGCCGAACGAAGTCACGCTCGCCTTCGAAGCCGAGATCGATACCGAACAAAAAGCGATTAACGTCAAAACCCTGCAGCTTGAAAGCCCGCAAATTAAAATCACCAAGGGCCAATTCAGCCAGGTCAGCAAAGACGGCAAGACCACGTTGCAGGGACAGGCTGATTGTGAATATGACTGGTCGGCTGTCAGCGCCGTGGCGGCACCGTTTCTGCCGGAAGACCTGACACTTCAGGGCAAAAGAAAAGACGCTGTCAGTTTTATCAGCGAATACCCGACGGACCAATCGGACAAACTATTGTCCAATCTCAATGCCAAAGCCAATGTAGGCTTTGAAAAGGCAGGTTATATGGGGCTTGATTTCGGTCCCACCGATGTTGATATCCAGGTGCAAAACGGCTTATTGAACATTACTCCATTTACGACGACCGTCAACGAGGGACAGTTCAACTTTGCCGGCGGCGCGGATTTCAAACAGACCCCCTCACTCTTCAAAGCCGCCAAACCGATGCAAATAGTGAAGGATATAAAAGTCAACGATGCGACAACGAAGAAACTTTTGAAATACGTCAATCCTATTTTTGCAGACGCCGTCAATGTCAGCGGGATTGCAAACTTCAATTGCGAGCAACTGGCCATACCCCTCAGCGCCGAAGCGAAGAACGACACGGTCGTAATCGGCACAATATCGATCAGCGAATTAAAATTGCAGGCATCGGATTTGCTGGGGCAGATTCTCTCTGCGTCCGGCGGCGCCCGCGGCACAGTTTTGACCATTCATCCGACTAAATTGGTTCTCCAGAAGGGTGTTCTGCGATACGACAATATGCAAATCGACGTAGGCGATAACCCAATTAATTTCAAAGGAGCAATCGGCCTGGATAAGAGTCTGGATATGACCGTGACATTGCCTTATACTACCGCAGGTCGAACGGTCAGGACCGGTAGAGAAACATCCGGCGCAAGGATTACGCTGCCGCTCAAGGGCACGGTCGACAAACCCCAGCTCGATACGGGCAAACTTATCGAATTACAATTAAAGGGACAATTAGAGGAACAGTTGCGAAGGGGTCTTGAAGACATATTCAAGTAACACAAAGCAACCGGTTTTGTCGCCGGCAAGCCGGTAAAAATTCTTTATTCGGACTGCAATTCCGCTATGCAGGACTTCACCCGAATCGACAGATGCGCCCTGCGATTGAAAGGGGACAGAGATGCTGACGCTTGAGAAGCTATTGACTACACCTACTACACAGCTCGGTAAAGCCGGCCGCTTTGTTGTCTTTCAAATCAAACTCTGGTCGCACTGTGCCAGGCTCCTGAAGATAAACCGCTCGGGCCAGCAGGCCGCCGCTCTATCGTATCATACGATCTTCGGGATGGTCCCCTTAGCCATAGTAACGCTCCTGATATTTCAATCTTTTCCCGCTTATAGTGATGTCGGAGAAGAGGTAAAAAACTTTATCTACAACCAGGCTAACTTATCAGCTTTCAAGAGCCCCGCCCCCAGTGGCGAGGATTCCGAGGAAACTGTAGCGCTTACAGAGCATCTCGACGAATTAGTCGCCAGGTTTTTCACTGAGACAAACAAGGGACAGATCGGGCTCTTCAGCGTACTGTTTGTGATTTGGGCGGCATTGGCTCTGCT
>JBARRE010000455.1:0-12763 GCA_049644065.1 Sedimentisphaerales bacterium
TGGTTCCCGTAAGAACTATATTACCACTGGTCGTCGTGTTGTAAGCAATATCACCAGCCCCATCCGCCGTCACTGAAGTGGTAATAGTCAAATCACCACTATCACTGCTTAGGGTTATATCATCTTCACCTGCCGTCGGAGTGCCGTCAGCTGTTGTGCTTACGGCACCAAAACTCACACCGCCGGCACCAGTGTTCTCAAACAAAATAGTGCCGCCCCCAGCCGTCGTCAGTGTAGTCACCGTTACGGCACCGGCCAGTGTATTATCTATATCTACATTACTACTGGTCGCATTGTCGGCTGTGATCGTACCGGCCGCAAGCTCAAGAGCCGTGGTGTTGCCGATACCTGTGGCGGCATCGAGGCCAACCACTGCTGCGGTAACAAGGCCTGCTCCATTAATTGAACCAATCGAGTTCATCGTTACATCGTCTGCGGCCGCGGTCGTGGTTCCCGTAAGAACTATATTACCACTGGTCGTCGTGTTGTAAGCAATATCACCAGCCCCATCCGCCGTCACTGAAGTGGTAATAGTCAAATCACCACTATCACTGCTTAGGGTTATATCATCTTTACCTGCCGTCGGAGTGCCGTCAGCTGTTGTGCTTACGGCACCAAAACTCACACCGCCGGCACCAGTGTTCTCAAACAAAATAGTGCCGCCCCCAGCCGTCGTCAGTGTAGTCACTGTTACGGCACCGGCCAGTGTATTATCTATATCTACATTACCACTGGTCGCATTGTCGGCTGTGATCGTACCGGCCGCAAGCTCAAGAGCCGTCGTGTTGCCGATACCTGTGGCAGCATTGAGGTCAACTGTTGAGGCCATTATCAGGCCAGCTCCATTAATACTGCCAGTTGGACTACCACCCCCGTCAATAGTAACTGTACCAGCCCCTGCGTTTATAGCTGCACCAACTGTGACATTGCCTGTATTTTGAATGTCAACTAGTCCACCATTTGTAATAATATTACCTCCAGTGTTATTAAACGTAGTACCGGTGGTAGTTAGCACTATCGTTGATGTAGCCTGTTCATCCTTTATGTCCGCACCAATAACAACACCAGTCGCTGCGTTTAAATTGAGAGTGAATTGGTCGCCAGCGATATCAGAAGCTGTCACGGTAAGAGGTGCGTCACTGTCGAATGTAATGGAGTCATTGGCATTCAACGTAAGAGAAGATGTAGTAGCCCCTACATGGGTTCCCAAATCCACATCAATCGGATCGTCAATAAAAATGGTGCCGGCATTAGCGTGGGTGCTTGCCGTTGTGACCGTTACAGTGCCACCATTGTCGTCGAGCACAGACTCTATGGCCGAAATTTGGATATTACCCGTAGCAGGATCGCCGACTGGGACCCACGCCGGATCGCTGCCCATATCGGCAGTTAAAGCGTCGCTCAGGGTAACATTAGTTGGGTCGAGCAACCATTGACCAGGGGTGCCCATTGGCGCCGAGGCATCCACGGTCACATCTCCAACAAACAGTCTCTCCTTGCCCGATGTTTCGATAAATCCTCCGTCACCAGATATTGTGCCGCCTATAGCTTCAACTTTTGCACCTTCCCAAGCTACTGCTGTACTGGGCGAAAATACTATGATCTCCCCACCGTCTCCGTCAAGGCCGGCGTTGGCGGTGGTTAGACTATCCGAGCTAAGAGCTACTACATCACTCGCCCAGAGGTCGATGCTGCCGCCATCGCCGGAGGTGCCATCAGCATGAACCGTGCCGAATTGCCCGACGCGAGTCCCTTCTATTGCTACCTGTCCACCTTCGCTGCCGGAGGCTTCGATTGAGCCGGTATTGGTAACTATCCCTTCAGCGGCGGTAAGTTTTATTTGTCCGGCTTTGCCGGTCTCGACCGAAGCTGAAATGGTTCCGACATTCGAGATGGCCTGGGAGTAGATGTCGCCTGCGGCGGCGAGGGCAATGATCCCACCGGCCGCTTCAACCGTACCCTCGTTTAGAACACCCACTTCTAAGGCTGCTGACTCTGCCAGAGATGTCCCTTCCACGTCGAGAACTATATCACTTCCCGGCTCGCCGAGAAAGACCCTGTCTCCGGAAGCCATAACGACATATCCTGCCGGACAGCTTATGTTGCCGGAGTTCGTCACTTGTTTACCGATCAGGTAGACCTTTTGGGCGGAAATATCGCCATTATTGATTACGGCTCCATTGCCACCCACAAAATTATAGCGTCCATTTATAAAATCCGCGTTAGATATATTGAGCCCCGAAGCGACCAGCTGGTTGACATTGATTCTGGCTCCATTACCAATGTAGACTCCGGCAGGATTAACGAAGAAAACCCTGCCGTTAGCCAATAGCGTTCCATTGATATTTGTCGGATTTGCCGAGAGTATCCTGTTAAGCACAGACGCATTGCTGCTGGGCTGAATAAACCGGACAGTCTCCGGCTGCGCAATATCAAAACTGCTGTAATTGATGATTGCCTTGTCGGATGCGGTTATGGCTGTATTGCTGCCACTTTGCTGGATTGAAACCTGGCCATTGACAACCTGGGCTCCTTCCGGGCCGGCAATTACGACCGAAACCAAGGCGTTGAAAAACAGAAAACACATCAAGAAGCATACGACACTCCACCTATAGTAACACCTTCTGAATAATTTTGTTGAGAGTTCCATATTTTCCTCAGTCCTTAAAATTGAAGTAACCATAATTATTTCACACAATAACTATCCGGCACGAATCTCTAAAACCGTTTCATAAAGCTCAAGTTCAGCCGGCCGTCTCCACTATCAGTCTCATCTGTTCCGCGAAGCGCCCATCCGTAATATATACCGGCACTAAAATTATCCTCTGTCTCAATAATCAGGCCGGTTCCTACCGAGCAAAGCTCCTGGACTGCCAACTCACCGGGAGTAGAATTTTTTATCTTAGCGCGGCCGGAATCAATAAAAGCCAATGGAGCAAGTTTCTTGAGCAGCGGTTTCTTAGTCTCATCCCGCCCGGCGCTTTCTTGTTGATCACGGTTGGCTTCGCCGGCCTTGACCAGATCAAACTCATATTGACCGGATATCAGTATCCCACCATCGGCAACAATTTCATCTTCTTTATAACCCCTGAGAGAGTACAGCCCCCCAAATGTGGTCATCTTTGCCGGAACCAGCCTTTCGTTCGATGTTATCGACCGGAAAGAAGCGCTGATTCGATTAACCTTGGCGTTATCCAGATACTGGCTGTGAGTGGCCCCAAAGTTGTAAATAATAAAATCAGGGTCTGTGTCCGGACGTGCGTCTTCAAAACTATCCTCGTCGGAGCCTCCCATATTCTCACTCTTGTTGAATGTAAGCGAGGTGTTCGACATATCATCTGAATGATGGAGATTCACCCCCACACCCCAGATCTCCATATCAACATCGCTGGCAATACCCAGCGAAGGTGTGACTTTACTTCTTTCGTTACTAAGTGAACCCGTCACGTCAATAAACCAACTATTTATCTGGAGAACATTGTAACTCAGAACGCTGCCGTAGAATGAACCATTGCCAAGAAAATCGATTCCGGCCTCGGGTATATCAAACCGGCTGTAGCCTGAATAAAGATTAAGACGCAACCGAGGTGTAAAGACGGGAAAATCGTAACTTCCAAATACAGCGTACTCCTCCTCTATTCCTCTTTCCCAAGGCGCCTGATACATGACAGAGAATCTATCGTCTATACCTAAAAGGTTAGTATTGACCAGGCCCACTCTCGGACTCCACTGTCTGTCCCTCGTGCCGGCATTATCTACCTGCGCATACCAGTGCCAGGGACTTGTTTCGTAAACATCGTAGTTCAAATTTAGTGCGTTCGGCTCAGTGCTGCGTGAGATCACGGGGGAAATATACCGGTCGGGATTAAGATTGAGCAGCCTTACAAAATCGTCCAGTTTTTCCTTTTGGATTACGTCACCTTCGTTTACCGGTGACCAGGATTGAAGGACCGAGTCTTTCAAAAAGCCCTCTTCCCGTCGATTTCGGTCAAAATCGTACCTTACTACGGAAATCTTTTCTATCCTGCCCTCGAGAATTTGTATCGGGAGAATCTCGTCCGCCAGCTTATACTCTTCCTTGACCGCATCAGCCGGAACATACACGTAGATGCCGGCATAGCCCTTATCCTGGTATACCGACAAAATATACTTCGTCAATCCTTGAATGGTCTTCAGAGACACCTCCCGGTCCCCGCCGGGATCGCGAATTAAATCAATTACTACTCGGAAATCATAGATTTCCTTATCTGTGTCATCATCCTGTTTCGCGGAGACAATGTAAGCCTCCGGGAGTTTTACCAACAACACTTCGGTTGATATCAAAGTGTTGCCTCGTATTTTTAATTCCTTGACTGAAAAACGCGGAGTTGTGTCCTCAGGAAAAGTGATTTCATCCGAAGAAGCAACGCTGTCTATGACACTCTGCGATTCTCCCAATTCCTTTTCTAACTGTTCTCTCCTGACATCACTTTCTTCTGCCGAGAAAGCAACCGTTATAAAACAAAACAAAGAAATCGGCACCAAAGCTTTTAACTGTTTCGACAAGTCCATATATATCTTCCTTCTTCCCTAAACTTAGTTGATACAAAAATACTACTATAGTTACGAGTAATGGTGCTTACCCGCAGAAAGATTAAGTTTTCACCTTCAATAATGCTTTTTCGACCAACAATTATCAAAGCCGGGTCTGGTGAATCAAAAAAACTTCCCGCCAAAATAGTACAGACCGTTTTCAGCGTAGTTATTGTAAACACTTATTGCTTGTACTAAAATAGATATGAGATGTAAAGAAAAAACGATAAAATTAGCATTTATGTCTGGGTATAAAACGACACAGCCCAAGCTTCTATTTTATCGGACAGTCATGTATTTCAGATAGTTCAAGAAACTGGTTACTATCGATTTAGGAAAATGTATTACGCCTAAGGTGACACGAGTAATACGAAGATCGACCTCTTTATTCTTCGCACGCCATGCCGGCCACACTTGCAAAAAGAGCCGGCAGCCCCGCAAGCAGCCAGCCCTTTGAATATTCGATATGTTTTGTCTCTTTCTTAGGTGGCCTACTGTGCCAGGGCCGCGATTTCTTCTGCGGTCAGGGCTACGTCGTAGATGCGGACATCGTCAAACAGGCCGGAGAAGTAGGTGCCTGGGGCCAGAGTGCTGCCAACACCGAAATACAGGCCGCCGTATGCGTCCTCCAGGTTGTGCAACGGTGCAGCGTCCATCGCAACCTCAACACCGTCAACATATAAATGCCTGTACGAGCTATCCCAGACGAAGCCTATACGATGCCAGTTGCCATCGCTTATAATTGTTGGAGACGACAAAGGACCACCCTTCAACCGGCCGGAACCTTTACCCTTCTGAGTGGCTACGAGCATGTCAACATCGCCGATAGTCTCGGCGCAGCGTCGCAGCGAGCCGGCAGTTTGACTTTTCAGAGTGCCAGCGACGTCCCGCAGAAATCGCAGAACCATATGCGAAGCCTCCAGTGCCTGGTCGAGGCGAATCCGGCCGGTGGACTTTTCTAAAAACGCGATGCCCCTTGCTATCGCTGCCGCCTTTTTATCGCCGAAGCCCGGCAGCCCGGCGAGTGAGCCGTCTTCGATTACAGCTTTCAGCTCAGCGATACTTGTCACCTTCAACTGTTCATAAACAGCCTTAACGCCTTTTGGTCCTACGCCGGGGATGTTGAGTAATTCGAGCAGTTCCGGCAGGATCTTTCTGAGCAGTTCCTGGTGGGCGGTTATCGTGCCGGTCTTGATAAATTCTTCGATCTTGGCGAAGCTCGATTTTCCGATGCCGGGGATCTTCGCCAATTGGCCGCCAGGCCAGCAGGTCCTCGACATCGGTGGGTATATCCCCAATGATCCGTGCGACCTTACGGTTGTTGTTAATGCGAAAGCGGTCCTCGCCGAGAATCTCCATAATGTCGGCCATTTGGTCAAAAAGCGCACTGAGGACAGCGTTTTTCATGGACTTGATTATATCCGAGGCGAAGTAAAATCAAAGCGATAATTTGTATGCCAGTCAATGTAACGTAACCCGAACCGCATTCCCTTGGGGACACCTTACGGTGGAGCAGTCCACAGGACGCCTTGCGGCGGAAACCTTCCCATCATACAGGCTATCAAAACCTGTCATTAGCAAGCACAACTCAGCGAGAAATGTACCATACCACTTAATTCCTTTGTTACCTAAATTTTAATAGGTGACTGTCCTTAGTTTCTCTTAGTTTCTCCCAAATTCGGTGGCCCCCTACCGGGAAGCCCCTGCATGAATTCCGACTGACCAAATAAATACTTTGGCTTTACTCTTCATCTTTCTCGTGCCGAACGACAACAATCACCTTTTGGTGCGGCTACGCGACAATAAGGTGAATTGTCTTGTTATCAAAACCTATATCTCCAAGCTCTGGCCTTCCCGACCATAGTCATCCTCATGACGTATCTGATCTTCGGCCCTCCACTGGCCAAAGCAAACAACCAGCATTCGAAACGAAACTTCACCAGCCCAGAATCTGTGTTGCTGACCCGGTTCTATCATGAATTCATCGTGAACTTTAGGCCGATATATATTCTCGTCTATCTCTAAATACGCGCCATCATCAAGAAAATGAAATAATTCATATCTTTCAGCATGTGAATGCAAGCTTGCACGATGGCCAGGATGAACGTGGGTGAGATCCACGCTGCATTTTTGGTTTCTGACAACCATGTGGATGTTTCCCCATGGGCGTTCTGATTTGATTGTTTGTTTGCCTTGTCTTGGATCATTCATAATCTAAATGGATAACGCTCTGCATAACCGGCGTGACTGTAGCGCATCGGAAGACACGCCCGAGTTCATGCGATGGTTATACGGAGTTTTAGCCTCGATTAGTTGTTCGTACGCGTTCACCGATTAGACGACCGATTTTCATTGCTTCTTCCCATACTTCTTTCTGATCCTCGACCCGTGAGTATGGGTAATCGGATGACCTGGCATCCGGCCCGTAACGTTTTCTTAGTCCACTCATCTCACATTCATCTCCCACGCCACAGGTCAGGCAGGGAATGTTGCCCTTAACCATCACTTGCCCAACAAGCTCCATACGTTCCATTTCCTTCAACTGTATGGCCAATGCTTGATTGACATTATCCGCCGCATCGGGACTCAGGTAGGTTAGGACCGTTGCACACAGCTTGCCCCTGAGCAGGTTGGTCACATGTCTCAGCGACCAGAATCTCTCAAGAAGCGCTTTTGTGAAACCGTCTATCTGTTTATAGGGAATATATGCACCAATAATCAATGTCCTGGCCTTCTTGATTTTTTCTGCAAGTTCCGGAAAATCATCCTTAACTTTGCAGATGTTGTCCGGAACACACTGTTTACAGGCAAGGCAAGGTCTGATGTTAATTCGGCTCAGTTTCACAAATTCGAATTCTAGTTCGGTCGCATCCAATACGGCTTGAATAAGTCGGTCCGTGTTACTATTTTTTATAGGACTTCCGGAAATTCCCAATACTTCAATACTCATTATGATTTTCCTATCATTTTATTAAGCCTTATAACGCCGCGGATCAGGCGTGGCTATTTGCCGTCGCCTGAATCTGTCTTGTTAGACGACTCAACAGAAAACACAGGCTGCCACGAAGTGCGCATGGGGATAACTCTGACATCAGATACGAGCACACGCTGATCTGAGCCATCGGCATTCATAACCCAAATCTCCGGATGCTTTCGGCGTTGTGTGTCGAATAGAATTCTCTTGCCATCTGGTGACCATGTCGGATTGTCACTCGAAGCTGGCGCCGGGGCGGTGGTTAGTTGTGTCCGGTTGTTCCCGTCGGCATTCATGGTCCATATCTGGCCGTAACGATGTTCGATACCAGACCAATAGGCAATTCGTTTACCGAAAAGCCAGGCAGGAGCGTTTGCGCTGCTGCCATCCGGAGTATACGCACTTTTCTCGGGATGGGTGAGTTGTCGCGGATCTGTGCCGTCACTCCCCATGACCCAGACCTGGCCGAATCCTCGGGCATCTCCCGACCAGTAGGCGATCTTGTCGCCCTTCGGCGACCAGGCTGGGCAATGGTTTAAGCCTTCTGACGTGAGCTGCCGCTCGCCTCTTCCATCAACACCGACAATCCATATCTGGCGTCGTTGCTTCGCATCTGATCTCGTGAATGCGAGTTTCCTCCCATCGGGTGACCAGGCAGGTAAAAAACCTGATGTGAAGAACCGTTCGTTCTTTCCGCTGGAATCAATAATCCAGATTTCGTGCTTCTGATTTCGTATAGAAACAAATGCCAACTGTTCGCCGTCTGCTGACCACGCGGGAAAGAAATTCCCTGGCTTGCCGGTAGTGAGCTGTTTTCTGTTTCCGCCATCTGGTGTGATCGTGTAGATCTGAGCATATTGTGTTGCCTGCGGACCTGGCCTTTGGTCGGGTGCATCTGCGAACGCAATGAGACCGTTCGATGGCTTCGTGCTCTCTGCAACTGATTCGCCGGATATGCGTGCTACGAAGCTGACGCTGAGAATTACGAATGTCGCAGCCCGTAGGATATACCTCACTTTGCTTGTCGGTTGGCGCGTGATTCCCATCGTTCATTCCTTCTGTAGTTCTTCTTGTCTAACAATGTATATATGGTTTCCGTATAACATCCCAAGCCTCTCGGCATAAAGCAAGAAAGCACAAACTGCGACGTCGCCGCTTCAGAGCTATCATATCCGCCCCGTCAGGTCCGTCGATGCGGCGCCGGATGACACACCTGCATTGCAGTTGTAGGAGTTGCCGGACTGATATATTCGATTATAGATGCTGTCTCGCTATAGAGCAAGGAAGAAAAGGGGGCAGATCACAACCGATTTTGGGACCCCAGAGGCTGCAGCCTATGCCGTGGCGATCCAGGTCGATGGCAAGATCATTGTGGCGGGATATTCTGAACCCGCCGGACTCTTCGCTGACTTCACAATTGTCCGGTACGATCCCGACGGCAAACTTGATACAACCTTCGGAGCAGGTGGATCGGTCACAACCGACTTTACAGGTTACAGCGACATAGCTTCTGCAGTTGCTATTCAGGCTGATGGCAAGATCGTGGCGGCAGGACAGAGCCAGTGGCCGGGCAGTACAATTAGGTTTGGGCTGGCACGGTACAATAGCGATGGCAGCCTCGATGTCGGCTTTGATGGCGATGGGTTACTCACAACCGACTTCACATCTGGCCGTGACAGAGCTTGAGATCTAGCAATTCAGGTTGATGACAAGATTGTTGTAGCAGGCTACTCTTCAAGAAATAATGTTCCCTGGGAAGATTTTGCTGTTGCCCGCTATAACATTGATGGGAGCCTTGACGTCAACTTTGGAGGTGATGGAAAGGTTAACACCGATTTTGGAGCCGACTGCCAGCTAACGTGGTGAAGTTCTACCTTGGCCATAGCGATATGAATACCACGAACAAATTCTATAGTATCGTTGATGAATCGCACTTGACCTTGACTCGAAATGTCATGGATGAGATGCTTGAAAGCGGTAATGCTCAAAATGATTTAGACACTGGTTGGGCACTGGCGCAAAAAAACAACGAGAAAATAGGCAGAAAAAAAGAAGCAGACGAAACGGACTCATGCACAACTCCCTCTCACAAAAGCACTTCCGAAGCCCCCCCCACGTAATGGAGCCAATGGGATTCGAACCCACGACCTCTTGCATGCCATGCAAGCGCTCTCCCAACTGAGCTATGGCCCCGAAGATGAGTTATATTACAACATATCAGCAATATCGGCAAGAAAATTCTGTTTTTTTTATCTTTTTGCTCCAAATGTTGAGTTATAAGACGGTTGATTGCCTTTTTCCCCCGGTCGAATTATAATGCTTTTCAAAGAACCGCGAGTGGGGGCGGGCGTATCAGGAACTGTCGAAAGGACATAGGCAGAATTTTGATTAAGAGACGAAGAATATCGATAACGGGACAGGTTCAGGGCGTTGGTTTTCGGCCGGCCGTGTACAGAATCGCACGGTCGCTGGAACTGTCCGGTATCGTATATAACGATACGAAGGGCGTTACGGTCGAATTGCAGGGCGAGGCGGGAAAAATAGCTGAATTTCTGGCCCGGCTGCAATCCGACGCCGACAAACCGCCGCTGGCGGTGATAACATCCTGCGATGCCGTCGATATACCGGTCATCGAGTCCGAAGCCGAATTCGTCATCGAGACGAGCGATTCGCATGGGGCGCCACTGTCACGGGTGACCGCCGATATTGCAACTTGCCGGGAATGTCTGGCGGAAATGGCTAACAAAGAAGATTTTCGCTATGGTTATCCCTTTATAAACTGCACGAATTGCGGGCCGAGGTATTCTATCGTCAAGACTATCCCCTATGACAGGCCGAATACGACGATGTCGGTCTTTGAGATGTGCGATAAGTGTGCTGCTCAATATTCGGACGTAAGTGACCGCCGTTTTCACGCTCAGCCGGTCGCCTGCGCCGAGTGTGGGCCGCAAATTCGGCTCACAGACAATACCAGCAAAACAATTACCGCGCAGACCGAGGAAGTAATCGCCGAAGCAGCGAGACTGCTTTCGGCTGGAAAAATTGTAGCTATAAAAGGAATCGGCGGATTTCATTTAGCGGTCGATGCGCTTAATAGCCGGGCTGTACAGCGATTACGCCGGCGCAAGAAGCGAGACCATAAACCTTTCGCTATGATGGCTGCTTCGATTGAGCAGATAAAAGAATATGCAATCGTGAACGGAGCGGCCGAGCGGCTCTTGAGCGATCCTCAAAGTCCGATTGTCTTATTGCCCAAAAAGCCGGACAGTCCAATAGCTCCATCGGTTGCCGAAGATGTTGATACTTACGGTTTCATGCTGTGTTACGCGCCTCTGCACTATTTGCTGTTTGCCCGGAATATAAAGGTTCTGGTGATGACCAGCGGCAATATTTCGGATGAGCCGCTGATCTGTAAAAACGAAAAGGCGCTCGAACGTCTTGGCGACGTTGCGGATGCCTTCTTGATGCACGACAGGGAAATCTACCGGCAGGTCGATGACTCGATTCTGCATTTTGTGGCCGAGCGGCCTGCTTTTTTGAGAAGGGCCAGGGGGTATGTTCCGACTCCTATTCTCATGGAGAAGAGCTGCCGGCGGGACATTTTCGCAGCCGGGGCGGATTTGAAGAATACTTTTTGCTTCGCTAAGCAAAATCAGCTTATCTGCAGCGAGCATATCGGCGACCTCGAAGATGCAGAAGTTTATCATCATTATATCGATTCTATCGAGCACCTGCGGGGACTGTTCGAAGTCGAGCCGAAAATTGTAGCCTGCGACCTGCATCCCGGCTATCTGTCCACGCGATACGCTCTTTCAATGCCGGATGTGAAAATTATCCAGGTTCAGCACCACTGGGCCCATATCGCATCGGTTCTGGTTGAGCACGGTCTCGAAGGGCCCGTCATAGGACTTGCACCAGACGGCACCGGCTACGGAACTGACGGCGCGATCTGGGGCTGCGAGTGCCTGATTGCATCGTTGGAGAAGTTTGAGCGATTCGGCCATCTGTCTTACTACTCTCTGGCCGGTGGGGACAAGGCAAGCAAAGAAGCCGTAAGACCTGCTTTGTCATTGCTAAAAAAAGCATACGGCGGCAAATTCACTTTAGAGGAATTCGACTGGCTGCTCAGGCGGATCGAGCCTGATAAAAGCAGGCTGCAAATGATATCGGAGCAGCTTGAGAAAGGCGTTAATTGCGTGGAGACTTCCAGCCTCGGCCGGGTTTTTGACGCCGTCGCCGCCATGCTCAGCCTGGGAAGCTACAACCATTTCGACGCGCAGTTGCCGATGGCACTGGAGGCGATTATCGAGAGCAGCATTGAAGAAAGTTATGACTTTGAACTGATAAATACTACCGGCAAACCATTGCAGCTCGATTTGGGTAAGATGATAAAGCAGATTATAGATGATATCCAAAATGACCGGCCCGCGGCGGCAATCTCGGCGAAGTTCCACAATACAATTGCCGCCGCCCTGCTTGAGATGGCCAAAGCAGCAAGAGAATCGACGAAGCTCAACACCGTCGCATTAAGCGGCGGCGTGTTCTGTAATCGCTATTTGATAAACCGTCTCGTGAATCTGTTGAAACAAAACGATTTCACCGTGTTATTTAACCGCAAAGTCCCATCCAACGACGGCGGCATCTCTCTCGGCCAGGCAGCCATAGCCGCCAGGATTATGTCACATAACTTATGACAAAAGGAGAAAACCTTATGAATAAATTACATGTTTACGTGACTATATGCCTGATCTCCACGATGACTTTAACAATCATAGCGCAGGAGACCAGATCAAGTAATAATAGCAATCCATCAATAGAACTCAATTTGGTTTGGTCGGATGAATTCAACAAAGACGGCCGGCCTGACTCCAACAATTGGACATACGAGCGAGGCTTCGTTCGTAATCAGGAGCTGCAGTGGTACCAGCCGGAAAATGCGCGGTGTGAAAACGGCATGCTCATCATCGAGGGCCGACGTGAGCGTAAACAGAATCCCCGCTACAGGGCTGACGGCAGGGACTGGAGACAAAACAGAGAATATGCCGAGTACACCTCTGCAAGCCTGACGACCAGGCGTTTGCATAGCTGGAAGTTCGGTCGTTTTGAAATGCGCGGCCGGATCGATACACGCCCCGGCCTGTGGCCTGCCTTCTGGACATTAGGTATTGAAGGGTCGTGGCCGAGTAATGGCGAGATCGATATTATGGAATACTACCG
>JBARRE010000456.1:0-3126 GCA_049644065.1 Sedimentisphaerales bacterium
GAGCGTGACATAGCCGGCAACTTTACGGCGTATAGTTCAGCCAACGGCTCGACGTGGGATATGCTGGGCACAGAGAACATCACGATGGGTGCGAATGTCTATATTGGCCTGGCGTTAACAAGCCATGATGCGGCCCTGACTTGTCAGGCCGTATTCACCAACGTTACGACTACCGGCTCGGTTGGCCCGCAGTGGGCGAACCAGGATATCGGCATTACCAGCAACGATGCCGAGCCGATGTATGTAGCCGTGTCCAACAGTGCCGGCACACCTGCGGTGGTGGTCCATGATGATCCTGCCGCATCGACGATCGACACCTGGACCGAGTGGATTATACCGCTGCAGACGCTTGCCGATCAGGGAATCAACTTGACCAATGTTGACAGGATAGCGATTGGCCTGGGAACCCAGGGCAATATGACAATCCCCGGCGGTTCGGGCAAGATATTCATTGACGATATCAGGCTGTATCAGCCAGAACCGGAACCAGAGCCGCAACCGTAAGCTGGATTATATGTAGCAGTTGAAGCTACGAATTTGTATCACCTCGGGGCCTATACCGATTCGATTCGGTATAGGCCCTTTCTAATATGGATTGTGATTAGTTCTCATGCACAGATTGTCATCCTGGATGGAGCAAATCGCAGTCAAGAATCTCTTTCACACGTTATAAACCCAGATGCTTCGCGCAGCCTCCTGGCTCCGCCACAGGTGAGCAAAGTCGAAGGGCTCAGCATGACAACACAAAAGTTAATTCTTGTTCTGTGAGACGCTCTTAGTTATTAGCTGCCGGCTTTTGTGGTTTTTCAGGTAAAGGAATTGGTGCCGTGCGTTTGGGGCTGTTGGGCGTTGTGCTGTAATCGAAGCCGAGTTTTGATGGTAATTGGCCGGTGCTCGTTTCGTCGCCGAGTAATTTGTTATGTTCATCCGAAAGGGCTATAAGATTGTTTCGCTCAATAGTCCTTCTTATTGTTCCTTGTGCTCTGCTGAGACCCAGAAGTCTGCTGATGCACTTTTCTTCGATCTCAATTATCACGGAAGCTAAATGCTGTTTCTGGGTGTCGTTCAAAACGTTGTTGCCTTTGATATACCGCTGTATTACGTAAGAATACAACTGAGCAAAACGACGAGCTATCGCAGGTTTGCTGAGGCTTGTAGTAGGTACGGGCACTCCTACACTCTGTGAAGACAAAGGTGTTTTACTTTCGAGCAATTTTAATATTATAATATCATAGAATTCATAAGTTACTGTCCAGTCAGCGTATCTTTTAATTCGTTCATCAGCTACCTGCAGCAGCAATTCTTCGCCCTCTGGAATGTTGATATTAGTCGCGAATCTGGCTATATGAACTATTATTTCGGGTTTACTGGTTTCAACTACCTCTTTGAGTTGTTCTGTGATGGTCGTAGCAAGATCGGGATTTGATGTTGCGGCCGAGTTTAGCTGTTGCACAATGGCTGGATTGGTAAGGCTATGGACCGCCCAGTATCGAATAACCATATTCTCATCTTTTAGCTTGCCCATAGCTAAATCTGCCAAACGCAGGTCTTCCAGGCCATCGATCAAAATCAGGAGACTAATGATAACATTGGTTTTTCGCTCTTCCGGCCTTAAGGTTTGGGCCTGCGCAAGGCCTTCCTGGATATGCGTATAAGCCGATTCAGAGAACTGTTGAGCGTATTGGCTCTGGGCGCTCTTCCTGCTCAGAATGACAGAGCGGAGCTTTGCTATGGAAGTAAAATCCTTGGTTTTGACTAATTCCAGCACCGCCTGGGTAAGAAAATCATCAATGATTTTTTTGTCCTGATCATCAATCACGCCTTTTTTAAGTACAGCATCAATATCTCTGGTATCGACGGCTACCGCATTCAAATTGATTGCTAAGACAAAAAATGCTGTCAGAACAGTAAAAAACGCCCATTTTATCTTCATTTTGCAAACACCCTAAAAAATCACCGGCATTGAAATAGACAATTCCCAGCTTATATCTGCGTTCAACGTTATCCACTTTAACTTTAAAACCGGCTTTTGTCAAGTGAATTCAGGGGAGCAGTGAAAAGTCCGTCTTTTTTTGTCGTTTGCATGTTTGGTTTTAACTTTCCGATAAAAACTGGTAGAATACAGTTGATTTTATATAAAAGCCGTAACTATCTGTTTTTGCCGATGGACCATGAGAATGTCTGAACCGGCTCCAAAACTTGTTCGCATAGACCCTCTCCGCCTGCGTATGGAACGCCGTGGCAAGATGGTGACCGATGCTACCATTTTCGCATCGAGGGCTGTCAAGCTTGAGCCTGGTGCTGTCCGTCAGCTATGCGATGCCGCTTCTCTGCCGCCGGCAAGAAAAGTCCTTGCTACCGCCGATATCCACGTCGGCTTCGGCGTGCCTATCGGGGCCGTGCTGGGGCTCCAGGACGCCATTATGCCCCCGGCGGTCGGGTACGATATAAATTGCGGCATGAGGCTGCTGCATACGCCTTTTTCAAAGGGTGAAATCAACACCGAAAAAATTGCCTCCGATATTGCCCGCGATGTCCCGCTCGGCGAGGGCAGGGAAAATTTGCAGTTGGACAAAGCAGGGATCGAAGCTGTTATCAACCAGGGAGTCGCTGCCGTGCCGGCCCTCGCACAACGAAGCGGCCACCGGGCGTGGGAAGCCTTCGACCCGGATCAATTTGCTGATGACCTCCAAAGAATCGAGGAGAACGGCTGCCTGCCCGCCAATCCCGGCGCTGTCCCGAAAGCTGCGATTCAAAAGGGACGTAACCAGCTCGGCACACTCGGAGGCGGAAACCACTTTATTGAAATTCAATATGTCCAGGAGATATTTGACGCCGATATAGCAAAAGCCTTTGGACTTTTCAAAGAACAAATCGTTGTGATGATACACTCCGGTTCGCGCCGGTTCGGATACGAAGTTGCCGACCAATATATGAATGTCGCCGCCGCCAGACCCGAGAATGCCGACCGGCCTAAAATGCTGTCGTATCTTCCTACGAACAGCAGTGCCGGCAAGAATTACATCGCTGCAATGGCCGCCGCCGCCAACTTCGGATTTACCAATCGTCACATTATGGCTCTGCTCGTCAGGCGCTGTTTTAACAGAATGTTTGGCCCGACACCGC
>JBARRE010000457.1:0-2146 GCA_049644065.1 Sedimentisphaerales bacterium
CATGGTGGGAAGAGAATTGAAGGATTTTTTCCCCACTAGAAACGTCAATCTCGGCTCAACTCGTGTTAAGGTCAGAAACCTCTCTTCCGGGAATGGAGTAAAGGACATCTCTTTCGATATTCGAAAAGGAGAAATTGTGGGAATGGCCGGATTAGTCGGCGCAGGACGGACCCAGGTTGCCCAGGCTCTATTTGGTGTCGATAGAAAAACTTCCGGTGTCGTCGAGCTTGACGGACGCTCGCTGGAGATTAACTCGCCGACCGATGCCATTGCCAACCATATTGCATTTTTAACCGAAGACCGCAAACGCACCGGATTATGCCTTGAACTTCCCTGTAGCTGGAATGTAACGTTGCCGAACCTTGTCGCAATAGGCATGAAAAACGTCATCAAACCCGGCCGGGAAAACAAAATAGTGGCAAATATCGCAAAGCGGATTTCCATCAAATGGTTGGGACCGCAGGCGCCGGTCGATTCGCTTTCCGGCGGGAATCAACAGAAGATTCTTATCGCCCGCTGGTTGTTGGCTGAGTCAAAGTTCATGATTTTTGACGAGCCCACACGCGGCATAGATGTAGGGGCGAAAAAGGAAGTTTACTCCCTCCTTGAAAAACTGGCCGATCAAGGCAAAGCGATTCTATTTATATCATCCGAGTTGCCGGAGTTGTTCGGAATTGCAGATCGAATTTTAGTGATGCGCCGGGGACGTTTAGTGGGAAATGTAAATCCTAAAGAAATCACTCAGGAAGAAGTTATGCACTTGGCGGCAGTGGAGGCCACTCAATGAGTAAACTGATAAGACAGCTACTGCCCTTTGGCAGTCTCATGTTAATAATCTGCATTCTCTCGGCCCTGAAACCGGACACATTCCTGACAACGGAGAATTTTCTAAATGTTCTTCGCCGCTCAAGTGTCAATGGTATTATAGCGGTAGGAATGACGGCAATTATTATCTCCGCGGGAATCGATCTGTCCGTAGGATCGATGATGGCTCTCAGCGGCATGGTTGGCGCCTGGATTATGATCGTAATCGGCGGGACCAATCCCCAGGGAGCGGCCCTCGTTATCGGCACCTTTGTCGGGATCGTTACGGGGCTTGCCTGTGGTTTCCTGAACGGCGTGTTAGTTACCAAGCTAAAACTCCCCCCGTTTATTGTGACCTTAGGCACCATGAGCACTTTTCGCGGCATTTCTTATGTCATGAATGCCGGAAAACCTTATAACGTTCCTCATTACAAGTACCTTAACGAGGGAGTTGTAATGGGGATTCCCATTTCCATTCTGATTTTCGCCGTAATTATTGCCCTTGCCGGTTTCCTTTTAAAGTACAGTCGATTGGGACGCTATACTTATGCTATCGGATCTAATCGTGAGGCGGCTTTTCATGCAGGCGTGAATGTGGATTCTTACTTGATACGCATTTATGCCCTAACCGGGCTGGTTGTGGGAATAGCCGCGATGATTACTACCAGCCGGGCTGTCTCGGCACAACCGACGGCCGGCGTCACCCTGGAGCTTGACATTATTGCCGCAGTAGTGATCGGCGGCGCAAGCCTGTCCGGCGGCAGGGGCACAATAATCGGCACATTAATAGGAACGCTTTTAATAAGCTTTTTGCGAAACGGATGTACACTATTGGACATCTCCACTAATGTTCAGTTGATTGTGATTGGAGCCATAATTATTGCGGCCGTTGCGGTTGATCAATTGGCGCGTTCCAGGGCCGCGGCTGGAGGTCAGACTGATTAATTATCAAAGGAGAAAAACATGAAGAAGGTATGTAGCTTGACCTTGCTGTGTATGGTTATCACTTTTGCAATTATACGAGAAACTGAATCAACAACCTCGGCTGCGGATTCTTCGCAGACTTATGACGTAGTAGTTTACGGCGGCACTTCGGCTGGGGTGGCGACAGCCGTCCAGGCAAAGCGCATGGGAA
This sequence comes from Sedimentisphaerales bacterium, assembly GCA_049644065.1. Taxonomy (GTDB): domain Bacteria; phylum Planctomycetota; class Phycisphaerae; order Sedimentisphaerales; family Anaerobacaceae; genus JAFGPJ01. The sequence continues at coordinate 1,940 of JBARRE010000457.1, forward strand.
AGACTGCAATAATCGTCGGCCCCGACAAGCATCTCGGCGGACTGACAGCAGGCGGGCTGGGCTGGACTGATTCCGGCCGTAAAGAAGCTGTCGGCGGTATCTCACGCGAGTTTTACCGCCGGGTCAAGAAACATTATGACAAAGCCGGGGCCTGGAAATATCAAAAGCCCGAAGAATATTCGCGATATCGCCGTGACGACGATGCCA
>JBARRE010000458.1:0-6306 GCA_049644065.1 Sedimentisphaerales bacterium
GCTTTGTTCAGTCCGGCAATTCATTAGCCGACAACGCAGTCCTGACGGATTGGCTTTGTTTTTTCGTGCCCCGCAGGGCGGTTTATTGCCATAACTTCCTTTCAAATAGCTCTTTGCGCCAATTTTACCTGCCGGCAAATTGGCTTTGTTTTTTCAAATAGCATTTCCTGATCTTGACGCTGAACTCTGAGCGACGAACACTGAACGATAATATTGGCTTTGTTTTTTCAAATGGACTATTAGCCATGAAGAAGCTATGCCGTGAAGGATCGCAAGAAATAAGGCATTAGTTAAAAAAGCAGAATTCCACATTCTCAATTTTCAATTCACCATTCATTATACAATATACCACATGCTTCATACGATATATGTATGTTATCTGCATATTAAACCATAGTTAATATTTAATATCAAGTGAAATCTGAGAAAATCTCCGTGACTTGTTGCTTACTATGAGCGGTTCGTGATCGCTAAAACCGACCCTATTGCTCTTAGTATGTTAATATGTCTATTATAAGGCTTGTATATGGTGTTATGATTATTCTTTGGCCCCGTGCTTGCGGAGCAGTTCGACGATTTCGGTGTGTCCTTTCTCTTCCGACAAGGACAAGGAGGTCCTACCATCTTTGTCCTTGACTTCAACATCAGCACCCTTGGTGAGAAGTAATTTTACCACATCCTTGTAGCCTCCTTCAGCCGCGCGATGCAGCGGCGTTTGCCCGTTCTTTTTCTTCGCATTGACATCGGCGCCATCGAGAAGAAGAACTTCAACTACGCTCTTGCGCCCACGCCATGATGCAACGTGCAGGGGTGTACGCCCATATTTGTCTTTTACGTTGACATCGGCGCCCTTAGCGATAAGAAACTCTACCACGTCCTTGTGCCCATTCCAGGACGCGCCGTGTAGAGGTGTATAGTCATAAATGTCTCTTACATTCATGTCAGCGCCCCTGGCGAGCAAGAGTTCTACGACATTCTTATGGCCAAAATTAGCCGCGAAGAAGAAGGGTGTCCAAGCACCTGACTCATGCTTGTGCTTGGCCTCGATATCAGCACCTTTGTCAAGAAGCAGTTCTACCACATCCTCGTGGCCAAACTGGGCCGCTTTGTGCAGGGGTGTCACATTCCAGATGTTTTTCGGATTGACATCGGCTCCCTTGGCAATGAGGAGTTCGGCTATACCCTTATGACCTCCCACAGCAGCAAGGAGCAAGGCCGTATTGCCTTCGTTGTTCTTGGCATTGACATTTGCCCCCTTGGCAATAAGAAGAGTGGCTACATCTTTGTGACCATGCCAGGCTGCAAGATGTAGGAGCGTAACACCGCCCTCACCTTTTGAATTGACTTTTGCATCAACGTTAGCACCCTCGGAGATGAGAAGTTCAGCGATAACACCGTGTCCGTTGATGACCGCTAGATGCAACGCGGTCTGACCGTTTTCATTTTTTACATCGACATCGGCCCTATCTGAAATGAGCTTTTTGACCTGTTTAATATCGCCCTTTTTTGCAGCCTCAAAAAGTGATTTGTTCTTCTTTGCTTGTTGAACGCGCTGAATCATAAGCTTTGTTGACGGGATAATCGTACTCGCCGGATACTCAGCGAGAATTTTCTGAAATGCAGATAATGCAGCATCAAACTGTCCCGCTCCGAAATAAGAATGCCCGATCCAGTATTGTGCATTCCTGGCGATCTTGCTATTAGGTGACAGATTTAACACCTTATTATATTCTGCAATGGCGACATCGTAATCTGCGAGTTTGCGCAGCTCGTTTGCCTTTTCGAAGTGTTGTTGGGCCTCTGGATTTGTCCCTGATTCGGCATCTGCAAATGATAAAACACATATCCCTGGGATGACTGTTAAAATCCAGCTTATTGTTAATGTGATTAATCTTTTGTTATTCATTTTGTTTCCTCTTATTTTCCGGCACTGATTGATTGTGCCATATTCATTAATTGTGAAAGTTCGGTATTACCGATTAAGACATAAGAACGAGCATCATCCCTCCACGCAAGAATAGTGCCCCCTGCTTGCTCGGTGTTGCGATATATGGCATATTCTCTGAAATCCTGCCGCGATAGCCCGCGCTGCCCATCCAAAGATTGCTCAAATAACGATACCGAATTGATACCATCAGTATACAGCAGTTGCAAGGCGTCACGTCCCTCGATCCTTCTGATCTTATCGAGAGTATAGCCGGGGTCAAGCCACGGCGGTGCTTGCAGCTCAAAATCGGCGGTTGTTCGCGCTTCGGAGAGGGTCAGTGAATGACCATTGGAAATCACGGAAGTTTCGGGCGAGCCGGTTTGGCGTGGAGATGAAGGTCCTCTGACAATTATGCCCGGATGCATATATTCCGGCCCATCATCAAGAAACTCATAATACAGGATGTCATGTTGGTTCACACGCATCTGAGCCGGCTGAGGTATGGCCGGACTCATGGAAGCATGTCGAGCGACGACATCCCGGTGCTCTTTTAAATATAAGTTGATGGTAGCTGAATTGTCAGTGTGAGCAACAGCAACATCACGCTGAGCCAGCTCCTCTTTAAGGTCGGTTATTTTTCCGAATAGAACAAAGCAGGCCGCCCAGGAAGAAATGATAAGAAATGCCGCAGCTAAGCAAGCAGCTTTGTTCCACAACATAATCCTCCATATATTCGGCTCAAATGTAGCCGAAGTTGTTCTTTTTGATTCTTCCTGCGCTTCGAAGATATCATTGAGGGTTCTGCGGTTCATTTTTACGCTGGGTACGGCATTCGCTCTTTTTATTAACTTTTTTACATTATCCACGGATTTCATTCTTCCATCTCACTGTTTAAGGACGATCTCAATTTGTCCAGTCCGTAGCGGTACCGACTTTGGACTGTTTTGATTGAAACATTTTGTAACTTTGCTATTTGCCTGAATTTCATTTCGCCTTTTGTGTGAAGAAGCACCACTTCTCGCTGTTCATATGGCAATTGTTCCATCGCTGCACACAATTGTTGCAACTCTTCATTACACACTGCTGCTGATTCCGGCTCATTAGCATCCGAATAAATCGAATCGGCCTCATCTAAGCTAACAGTTTGCAGTTGTCTTGCCCGGAGCCTGTCGCGAGCCCGATTCATAACACAGGTTGCCAAATACCATTTGAAACTTCCATTAAGTTGTAGTTTCTCAGAAGATTGAGCAAACGACACAAAGAAATCATGCACTACATCTTCAGCAGTATTTACATCATTTAAAAGAGCCGTCGCTAACGTTAGCAGAAAACCGGCATACTTTTCGTAGATTCGGCGTAGAGCATCCTTGCTACCGAGCTTAAATTTCCAGATAAGCAGCCTGTCTTCTATCATTTACAACTCATAACTTTAATGCCGGAACCAACATTCTTCATTTATAACACGGTTCAAATTTCTCTTTTACTCTAAACAAAATCAAATTTTCTTCCAGATATTACTTTATTACGCCAGTTTGGAAAGTACCTCGTGCCTTGCATTTGTTGCATGGTCGGCAAAAACTGTTGACAGGTTTTATGGATTGGTTTTTAATCGCAAAATAAAAGAAGATAGATTCCTGCCTTTGCGGGAATAGTAAAATCAGAGTAAAGGATACGCACAATGAAAAGGTTGTGGATAAATGTCGTTCCGTATAGCAAGGATATCGCCATCGCCGCACTCGAAAGCGGGGCCGAGGCGGTAGTGCTGCCGGATGGCGATAGTGACAAGGTCCGGCAGTTCGGGAAAATCAAGACGATTGAAAAAGACGGCGATCTAAAGCCCGGCGTGGACGTCGAGTTCATCGATATAGCCGGCAAAGATGATGAAGATAAAGCCGCTGCGGCGCCGGCGGAAAAAATTGTTGTACTCAAAATGCTCGACTGGACGATTATACCGATAGAAAACCTGCTCGCCCGGCGCGGCAAAAATGTAATGGTGCAGGTCGAAAACAGCGAGCAGGCAAAACTGATGGTCGAGATACTTGAAAAAGGCGTGGACGGCGTCGTGTTGAAAACCGGCGATATAAACGAGATCAAAAAGACCGCTGAAATCATTCAGAGCGTCAGTGAAAAAATCGCCCTGGTAACGGCGACTATCACTACGAGCAGGCAACTGGGGATGGGCGACCGTGCCTGCCTTGATACCTGCACACAAATGACCCCGGGTGAAGGGATGCTCGTCGGCAATACGGCGTCGGGTTTCTTCCTCGTGCATTCCGAGAGTATCGACAATCCTTACGTAGCGTCTCGTCCGTTCCGAGTCAATGCCGGGGCTGTACATGCCTATACTTTATCGCCGAGCGGCAAGACCAAGTACCTGGCCGATATGAAGGCCGGCGATGAGGTCATGGTGGTCGATTATCATGGCAAGAGTCAAACGGCGTATCTTGGCCGGAACAAGATCGAGAAAAGACCGATGATGCTCATCGAGGCCGAGGCAGAAGGCTTGCCGATTGGCCTGGTCTTGCAGAATGCCGAGACGATTCGACTGGTCAGCCCGGACGGCAAAGCGATTTCGGTAACGACGCTGAAGCCGGGCGACAAAGTACTTGGTCATATCGAAAAGGCCGGCAGGCACTTCGGTATGAAAGTCGATGAGACGTTGATAGAAAGGTAGAGCTATGGTTTGGCCGGACGATTTGATTAGTATCATTTTAGCCGCCCTTCTTGGCGCGGGAATTGGACTCGAACGAGAGTTTAGCGGCAAGGCGGCCGGACTTAGAACGAACCTCTTGATATGTCTTGGTGCGGCGGTCTTTACGATTATCTCCAGAGAAATGGCAACCGGCGCCGAAGATTCGGTTACGAGGATTGCAGCTCAAATCGTTACCGGCGTCGGATTCCTGGGGGCCGGCGCCATCATTCAGGACAGGCGTGTACATGGCTTAACAACCGCGGCGACAATCTGGCTTGTTGCAAGTATTGGAATGGCCTGCGGCGGCCAATTTTACATACTGGCGATGGTCGCGTCACTAATTGCAGTTCTTGCCCTAATAGGCCTTGGAAAATTAAGCAAACCTCTCGAACGCTATGTAAAAAAGAGCAAATCCAAAAGCACTCACCACGAGTTGGATTAAACAAAACAAAAACAGAGCCATGCGCATCCGAAATTTGGATTGTACCGGAGATATTAACTTTGCCTCCTGGATGTAATAGGAGGATTTGCGCTTGGCGCTTTTGTGGGATGCCGATAGAATCTGTGCATGTTCTGTTATCGAAGGTTTACTTTTATGACTTCGACTGAAAACAACTATTAAAGAGAAAATATAGCCGAGTATTTTGGAGGTAATGAAGATGCAATTCCTGAGAAGAAAATGTACCCATTCATGTCCTAAGCAGGGCAAGTCTCAAAGTGCCAACGGGAAATATCGCTGGGTAAGATGGGTGTTTCCGCTTGCGGGGTTGGTATCGCTGATCTGGTTTCTGATTCGTGTTATCCCCAAGCCGTCGCGGGCCCTTTATCCGTGTCAGCGGGTCGCTTTTCCGCTGGCCTCGGGATTTATCGCTTTACTGTTAGGTTTTGGAGCTTCGGTGTTGGCCTTTAAAAAGGCTAAACTCAACTTCGCGCGCCAACGGTATATTGTGGGCCTGGCGTGCGCAGTGTTAAGCGTTACGGCAGTGTGGATCGCGATGACCGTGACGGCCGAAAAGTCGGTTCTTGCTGAGCCGCAGACTGTGAATGAGCCGATGGGATCTGCCAAAGGCATTAATCCCGGCCGTGTTGTCTGGGTGCACGATCCGGACGCGACGGATTGGGAAGGCCCGGGCGACGGACACCCGTGGCAGGCGGAACACACGGACCCCGGGCGAGTCCGCGAGATGGTCTCCCGGGCGGTCCGCGAGCTGACCGGGGCTGCCAGTGACACCGAGGCGTGGGATGGGCTCTTTCGGTATCTCAACAAAGCACGCGGTAAAGGCGACGTCGGCTACAAGCCGGGCGAAAAAATCGTCATCAAAGTCAATTTCGTCGGCTTTATCTTTACACACGGAGGAGTCGACGCCGAGACCTACAAGCTGGAGAGCACGAGGGACTATATGAATACGTCGCCGCAGATGCTTGTCGCCCTGTTGCGGCAGCTCGTCGAGAAAGTCGGCGTTAAGCAATCCGATATCGCGATCTGCGACAGCCTGGCGTATATTGCCAACGAGTACTTCGAGATCTTTCAGAAGGAGTTTCCGGACGTGCGGTGCCTGGACTACGGCGGCAAGTTCGGCCGGATCAAAATGAAGCGGTCTTCGGTTCCGCTGTACTGGAGCTGCAATCCCGAAGGATTCAAGCAGGACTACGTTCCCGCTTCCTTTGCCGAGGCCGAATACCTGAT
>JBARRE010000459.1:0-12319 GCA_049644065.1 Sedimentisphaerales bacterium
TAATAAATATTCAATAACCAACTAATCGTACGCTAAAAGTGTAACCGGACGAACAATCGCCGTCAAACCAAAACCTTATCCGGAGATAAACACTTCTTTTTACGACTTTTTAAGCCGGGATAAGTACTGGTGGAAGTACAGCACGAAAATTGAAACGCCAGCCACGGCCAGACAGATTAGCTGCGACAAGGTCAGCGGGCCGATGTACAGATGATGATCGGCATCGTCCCGCCACAATTCTGTGGCCGCCCGTCCGAGGCCATAGAGAGTCAGAAACCAAAGCAGCATCGTTCCGGAGCCCCATCGGCGCTTCAAAATCATAAAAACGCAAAGAATACATAGGACGATTAGTATCTCGTAAATCTGTGTCGGGTGGAGTGGAATGCCTGCCGGAACACCTCTGGCACCTTCGGGAAATGTGATCGCCCAGGGCATGGAGCACTCTCGTCCGTAGCAGCAGCCGTTAAAAAGGCATCCGAACTTGGCGAAAACCCACGGGATGGGAATAGAAAGCGCGATCAGATCGAGCGCCGCCCGCCGGCGTTTCGATAGCACAAACACTAACGGCACAGATAGACATAGGTAGGGCAGTAATCCACCCCATAGTCCGCCCTGCATATAATGGCTTATTGACAATAGCGCTCTGAAATCAAATTGTGTGTGTTGAATGTCGTACAGCGCCTTGGCGCCGACAATCATCCCAAAATTATAGCATACACTAACGACAATCCAGATCCGGCGACGCAGCCCAAGGCGTCCGGCGAGCAGGCAGCTAATGATATAGTGGGTTAAGATATCAATGCTGTAAAAGATGCTGTATGTCGGAATTGGTCCGATTCGCGGCCACATTTTCAGCCTTTTTTGAAAGCGATATTTCAAGATCATTTAAGATTCTTTGGATCTTGACTCAAAATACTAAATATATTCGGCAATTACAAACTTTTTTGAACGTTAATTACGGTTCTGCCCTACTTGTACTTGACAATGCCGGCCAAGAAACTTAACCTATGCGTTTCACATATTTTGCAGCTAATTAGGAACTGTACGCTATGTCTGAAAATGTCGTAACGCGTTTTGCACCGTCGCCGACGGGTTATCTGCACGTCGGCGGAGCCAGAACCGCTCTATTCAACTGGCTCTTGGCCCGGCGGGCGGGTGGAACGTTTATACTCCGAATCGAGGATACGGACCAGAAGCGAAACACGCCGACCGCCGCACAACAGGTTATGGACGACCTGAAATGGCTCGGAATCCAGTGGGACGAAGGCCCCGAAGCCGGCGGTCCGAACGGGCCGTACCTGCAATCTCAGCGTAAAGACATCTACGATAAATATATAGAGAAACTTCTCGACGAGAAAAAGGCCTATTATTGTTTCGAGACTACCGAAGAACTCGACGTATTTCGCAAGGAAGCTGAGGCTCAGAAGAAGAGCTTTTCCTACTCCCGGCCTAAAGACTTTCCCAACGCCGAAGATGCGGAAAAGGCCCGCGCCGAAGACCGGCCCGTTACGGTCCGTTTTGCCGTGCCGCAGGAAAATCCGATTGTGGTGCAGGACGAGGTTCGCGGCGAGATTACCTTTGCCGCCGAGGAGATAAGCGATTTTATCATTCTGAAAAGCGATGGTTTTCCCACATACAATTTCGCATGCGTGGTCGACGACCGCCTGATGAACGTTACACACATCATTCGCGGCCAGGAACACCTTAACAACACGCCGGGCCAGCAGACTTTATGGCAGGCTTTGTTTCCGGATGCCCCGCTTCCGAAATACGCGCACATGTCCGTCACGGTCAGCGATACCGGCGGCAAACTCTCCAAGCGCGAGCGTCCGAAGGCCCTTCGCAATGCAATCAAGGCAGCGCAGGAGATCGACCTTGAAACACTCGCCGCCACGGGCGATATCAGCAGCGAGCAGCTCGATTCTTTTATCAGCGGTAAAACCATGCCGGACATGCCCAACATCGATGCGATGGCAAAGCATCTCGGCGTAGCCCTGCCGGAAATCAATATCGTCGATTTCTTCAAGAGCGGCTACCTGCCCGAAACCATGGTGAATTTCCTCGCCCTGCTGGGCTGGAATCCCGGCGATAATCGCGAGATCATGCAGGTAGACGAGCTGATCGGCGCCTTCGACATTTCGCGCCTGACCAAATCGAACAGCCTGTTCGACCGGCAGAAACTGCTCTCTTTTAACACCGAGCACATCAAGATGGTTTCGGAGAAAAAACTCCTTGGGCATCTCAAGAGTTACTTAAACACTGTCGAATCCCCAATGGCCTCAGCAAGCGATGAGCTTCTTTCAACAATCATAAAGCTTTGCGAGGGCGCAAGGACTTTGGCTCAGATCGAGCAAAAGAGCGAATTTCTATTTCTGGACAACGACAAGATCAAATATGACGACAAGGCGGTTAAGAAAATCCTGCTCAAAAACGATGGCCTGGCCGTTTTGGGAATCGTTCGGGATAAGCTTGCAGCGATGGACGAATTAACAGAACAGGGCATCGAGGATATGCTACGCGGATTGGCCGAGGAAAAACAAGTCGGCCTGGGTAAAGTCGCCCAGCCGCTGCGCGTAGCAATTTGCGGCACCACAATCAGCCTATCCATTTTCGATTCGGTCCGGCTGTTGGGCAGAGAAAATACACTGACAAGAATAGACAATACGTTACAGAAATTTCAAACGCAAACATAGCGAGCTTAGATATGTCATTATTAGTAACAGGTTCGATAGGAATTGATACGGTCAAAACGCCTTACGGCGTTCGCGAGAACTGTCTTGGCGGTTCGGCTGTTTATTTCAGTATGACAGCCGGCTTTTTCTCGCCGGTCAGATTTGTAGGAGTTATCGGCTCGGATTGTCCGTTTGATTTAGCCGAGATTTTCGCCAATAGAGATGTGGACTTGAGGGGTCTGGAAATAAGAGCACAAAGCAAAACATTTCGATGGGCCGGCACTTATCACGAAAATATGGACGACAGAACGACCGATCATGTGGAATTAAATGTCCTCGCCGAAGCACCGCCGAAGGTACCTGATGAATTCAAGGACAGTAAATTCGTATTCCTGGCAAATACAGCACCTATACTTCAGCAGCAATTGCTTGAACAAATCGATGAACCGGTTTTCGTAGCTGTTGATACGATGAACTTGTGGATTCAGGAATATCCGGATGATTTAATAGCCCTGCTAAGGAAAATCGACTGTTTGATAATAAACGAGGACGAGGCAAGGATGTTGGCGGACCAGCCCAATCTGATAAGGGCAGCGCAGAAGATCTTAGACATGGGCCCCGGCGTTGTGATTGCAAAAAAAGGCGAATCCGGCTCGATCATGTGCAACGCCGATGGTGACATATTTATTTTGCCGGCCTTTCCGGCCGACGACGTCAAAGATCCGACCGGCGCCGGCGACAGTTTCGCGGGCGGCTTCATGGGCTACCTGGCGCAAACCGGCAGGACCGATTTCGAGACACTGAAAACGGCCGTCGCATACGGCACGGTGCTTGCTTCTTTTACTATTGCGGATTTCTCGCTGGACGGATTGACCTCCACCGATAGAACGAATATCGACAAGAGACTGCAGGAATTACGAAAGATAACACAGTTTTAGCGTATCGAGAGTGACATGCGGTGCTTTATAGCAATAAATATCAGTGGACAAATCAGAAAAGCCCTGGCCAATCTGCAGAACGAATTGCAAGGCAAAGCTGATGTAAAGAAAAGTGATGTCAAATGGGTGAATCCTGAGACCATACATCTGACGCTGAAGTTCCTGGGCGAAATTAAAGATGAGCAGGCCGTGGATGTCTGCAACATAACCGGTGACGTTGCGGGCCGGCATGAGAGCTTCGAACTGGACGTCGAATCGGTCGGCCATTTCGGCGGCAGAAGCGCCAGGGTTTTATGGGTAGGCACGGGACAGAACTGCGACAAGCTGCTACAATTACAGGAAGACCTTGAGCAGCAATTGGATTTGGCCGGCTGGCCCAGAGAAGACAGAAAATTCTCAGGGCATCTGACCCTGTGCAGGATAAGAAACGCAAGTGCGGGCTTTAAATTAGCTCAAATGATTAGCGAATATAAGGATTTCAAGCTCGGGACTATGCCGGCTGATTCGGTCACGGTTTACCAGAGCCAGTTGACGCCGAAAGGTCCCGTTTACACTGTTTTAGGAAAATACGAGTTACAACAATAAACATATAAAACTTGAAGCGAGATAGAAAAAAGGAGAAAAGCAAAAATGGCAAAGGCAAAAAAAGATAAGGCAGATTCAAAAGCAACCAGTAGGGATGACGCTGTGCAGCGCGTGATAGCCCAGATCGAAAAACAGTACGGCCAGGGCGCAATCATGCAAATGGATGAGCATCAATACGCCAGGATCGAGGGCATCGAAACAGGCTCAATATCGCTGGATATCGCACTCGGAGGCAGGGGTATCCCGCGAGGCAGAGTGACTGAGCTGTACGGGCCGGAGTCGTCCGGCAAGACAACTCTCGCACTTCATGTAATTGCCAACGCTCAGCGGGCGGGAGGCGTAGCTGCCTTTATCGACGCCGAACACGCTCTGGATACTACGTGGGCAAAACGGCTGGGCGTTGATGTCAGCGGCATGCTGGTCAGCCAGCCCGATACCGGGGAGCAGGCGCTTGATATCGTCGAGATGCTGGTCAGTTCCAATTCGGTAGACGTTATAGTTGTCGATTCCGTCGCCGCACTGACGCCGAAGGCAGAAATCGAAGGCGAGATGGGCGCCAGCCACATGGGACTGCAGGCCAGATTAATGAGCCAGGCGATGCGGAAGCTCACCAGCATTATCGGCAAGAGTAAAACCGCCCTGGTATTCATAAATCAAATCCGCATGAAAATCGGCGTGATGTTCGGCAACCCGGAAACAACGACAGGCGGAAGGGCACTGAAATTTTACAGCTCGATACGAATCGACCTAAGACGAATAACAACCATTAAGGACGCCAGCGGCGCCATCGGCTCCAGGATCAGGGCCAGGGTGGTAAAGAACAAAATCGCGCCGCCTTTCCGCGACAGCGAGTTCGATATTATGTTCGACAGCGGAATCAGCTACGAGGGTGATCTGCTCGATTTGGCCGCCGACTGCGAGGTCGTCGATAAAAGCGGTGCCTGGCTGAACTACGGCACGATCCGGCTCGGCCAGGGCAGAGAGAACGCCAAAAAATACCTGGCCGAAAACAAAGACCTGTGCGAAGAGATAAAAGGCAAAGTCCTTGCTGCCAAGGGCCTTGTATAATTCGTGACACATATCCTGTAAAGAGCTGTTTGAGGTATGAAAGACCAAGTACGAGATACCAGATGAAAACTGCAAAGCAAATCAGACATGAGTTCGTAGATTTCTTCAAGGGCAAAGACCACGAAATCGTACCCAGCTCGCCCATCGTGCCCATCGGTGACGAGACCCTCCTTTTTGCCAATGCGGGGATGAACCAGTTCAAGGATATCTTCATCGGATTGGCGCCGGCACGGTACCCGCGGGTTGCCAACAGCCAGAAATGCCTGCGCGTAAGCGGCAAACACAACGACCTCGAGGAAGTGGGCAAGGATACCTATCATCATACGTTCTTCGAGATGCTGGGCAACTGGTCGTTCGACGATTACTTCAAGGCCGAATCCATCGAGTGGGCCTGGGAGCTTCTCACAAAAGTCTGGGGCATCGATCCGGACCGTTTGTGGGCAACGGTTTTTGCCGGTAACGAGGCCGACGGCCTGCCGAAAGACGAAGAGGCGGCGAACCTGTGGCCTAAAGTGACTCCGCTGCTGGCAGAGAAAGTCCTGGCATGCGGCAAGAAAGATAATTTCTGGGAAATGGGCGAGGTTGGCCCATGCGGGCCATGCAGCGAAATACACATCGACCTCGGCCCGGACCGGTGCGACATGAAAAACGTCCCGGGCCACGAGTGCCGGGTAAACGGTGGCTGCGCCCGATTCATTGAGTTGTGGAATCTGGTTTTCATACAATTCAATCGCCAACCCGGCGGCAAACTCGTGCCGCTTTCGGCCAAATACGTAGATACCGGCGCAGGCCTGGAAAGAATCGTCGCCGTGATGCAGAACAAGGCAAGCAACTACGACACCGACCTGTTCATGCCCATAATCGAGCGCACCAGCGAGATTACCAGCCACAAGTACACATCGAAGCTGGGCAATAAAAGCGACAACGCATTCAGAGTCATCGCCGACCATATTCGCGCGCTCGTCTTCGCAATAACCGACGGCGCGACGCCCTCGAACGAAGGCCGGGGATACGTGATTCGCCGAATTCTTCGCCGGGCTTCGAGGTTCGGACGGGAGTTGGGAATGCACGAGCCGTTCATCTACAAACTTGTGCCGGTCGTCGTCGATTGCCTTGGCGAGGCGTTCGCCGAGATCAGGGCAAGAGCCGACTTCGTCTCAACGGTAATCGAATCCGAAGAGGCCGGCTTCGGCAGAACGCTCGACAGGGGTATTGAAATTTTCGCCGGTGCCGCCGGCCGGGCACAGGAGTCGAAAGACAAAGTTATCAGCGGTCAAGATGCCTTCCAGCTTTACGATACATACGGCTTTCCGCTGGACTTGACACAACTCATGGCCCAGGAACGCAGCCTGAAAGTGGATACGACCAGGTTTGCCGAGCTAATGGAAGAGCAGCGACAGAGAGCGAGGGCGGCGCGATTTTCCGGCTCAACAGGGAGTGTTGCATCTGTGGCGGCCAATCTTACAGTAGTTACTGAGGATAAGGATAAATATCACACGGACAAGTGTGATGCAGCAATAATCGGTTTCATCGACAGCGACGGTTTCAAAGACAAAGGGCGAATTGGAGCCGGTGCTCAGGTCGGGATTGTTCTCGATAAGACCTGCTTCTATGCCGAGGCCGGTGGGCAAGTCGGCGACTGCGGCGTTATCCAGTCCGGCAAGGCCCGGTTCATCGTGGAAAAAACTATAAAAATCGCCAACTGCATCGTCCACCAGGGCAAGGTTGACGAAGGTGCCTTAGATATCGGCGAAAAGATTCATGCAATCGTCAGTAAAGACAGAAACTCCATTAAGAAAAATCATACCGCCACCCATGTGCTCCAATGGGCGCTGCAGGAGGTGCTCGGCAAATCGGTGGCCCAGCAGGGAAGTTACGTCGGCCCGGATTATTTGAGATTCGATTTAACCTATCCTAAGGCGCCGAGTTCCGAGCAGCTCAGACAGGTGGAAGAATTGGTCAGAGATAAAATCGCTGCCGATCTGCCCATAACATGGACGGTCATGCCCATAGACCAGGCCCGAAAACTCGGTGCAATGGCGCTGTTCGGCGAGAAGTATGGGGACGAGGTTCGTGTAGTAGCTCTCGGCGCCGAGGATAAGGACCGGATCGGCGAGGCTTTCAGCCGGGAGTTCTGCGGTGGCACGCATGTCGATAGACTCGGGGCCATCGGTGGCTTTAAGATAATCAAAGAAGAAAGTATCTCGGCCGGAGTCCGCAGGATAACCGCCCTGACCGGCTCGGCACTAACAAGCCACCTCGAAAAATCGAGCGACATCGTTGATGAGCTTTCGGCAATGCTGAAAGTCCCGTCCGAATCGCTCGTTGAGAGGATCGGGCAGTTGCTGAAGGACAATAAAAAGCTCGCTAAAGAACTCAAGGTGGCCGCCCGGCAGTCCGGCTCGGATTCTATGACCGAAGCCAGAGGGCTGCTTGAAAAGTGTGAGAAAATCGGCGAGGCCTCTATTATCATCGGCCAACTGTCGACAACATCGGTTGATCAGGCACGAGAGGCAGTAGATATGCTCAAGAAGAAGGCAAAATCCGCCGCTATCGTTTTGGGCTTCGACGAGGACGGCAGGGTAACGCTTCTGGCGGGTGTGACCGACGATCTGGTCGCCAAAGGACTTAAGGCCGGTGATATCGTAAAAGAAATAGCTCCCATCGTTGACGGAGGAGGAGGAGGCCGGCCACAAATGGCGCAGGCCGGCGGTAAAAATCCGAAAAAAATCGGCGACGCCCTTACCAGAGCGGATGAAATAATAAAGCATAAGCTGGGCGGCTGATTAGCCAGAAAAAAATAACTCCACAGAATTTCGATTGAAGAAAATCGGTTCCGATGCGTCCTGTTTAGTAGAACTGCTCTGCGGCACAGCTCATGGATATGAGCGAACGGCCCGGAGAATTGTCATAGCTGCCGAACTAATAAATCACTTAAAAGCGGGAAGGTATTATGATTCGGTTTTGCTGCGAACACTGTGCTCATAAAATCAGTGTCCCGGATATTGGCGTTGGCAAGCAGGGCAAATGCCCAAAATGCGGCGGTGTTATAGTTGTTCCGGCCGAATCGACTGTCATTGAGTTTCGCTGTGAAAACTGTGACAGGAAGATGGGCATTCTGAAATTCAATGTAGGCAAAAAAGCTATATGTCCACAATGTAAGAATACGTTCATCATTCCCTCGGCTCAGTTCCAGGGCCCTCCGGCACCGCTGAGTTATTCCGGAGATCTGATAGCTCGCACAACCGATTCGACTCATGGTTTAACTCTTATAGATGTTCCGGAAGAATATAAGCTAAAAGATGAGCCTGCCGGCCAATTCAATGTCTCCGAAGATGTTGACCGGCAGCAGGAATCCGAAGAAGATTCGGATGCCAAAGAAACCGAATCTGTAGGCCAACGCAAGCTACCGTGGTTTATAGACATATTTCTCTATCCGATAAGCATTCCCGGCTTGTTAACTATGGTTGTTATTGTTCTCGGACAATTCTTAGCAGGATTTTTTCAGATTTGTTGTTTCTTAGGTTTAATTCTGCAAATTATCATCATGTTATACATGTATTGGTACTTCAGTGAATGTATCCGTGATAGTGCCGTGGGTGGGTTACGTGCACCTGAGACAGTGGGCAATATGCCAGGCCTGGGTGAAATGTTGTGGCAATGTCTAAGACTGTTGGCATGCTATGCCTTCTTATTCGCTCCGATGATCTTCTATTTGTCTTGGGTATTTATTTCCAATACAAAAATAGACGTCGCAATTTCCTTATCCTTGTTAGCATTAGGAAGTCTCTTTTTCCCAATGGGGATATTGGCTGTTGTTATGTTCGATTCAATTCACGGGGTGAATCCAGTGTTGATCATTCGGTCAATAGGCAGCACTTTTTTCCAATATTGTGGATTGGTTCTATTCCTTTATGCCCTTGGTATTCTATACAGTCAAATATTGTCAGTTGGATCACAATGGGGGATTACGTCTTATATCTTCAGTAATATAATATTCATCTGGATGCTGCTTGTAGCTGGTCATCTATTGGGCCGCTTCTTCTGGCGGTACAAAGAAAAACTCAACTGGGAAGTTTAATGATTGGTTTTGATTAAAAAGTCGGACAGAAGATTAGAGATAATAAGTTATGAAGATACTCGAAGAAGATCCTCCGTTGGCGAATGAATGCAAACTGCCCTGGCTTATCGACGCGTTTCTGTATCCGATCAGCGCCTCCGGCATGATAAATCTCGCGGTCTTCGTAATTGCTCCGGAATTCGTCTCTTTCCTGGTTTTTGTGCTGTCATCGCTACTGTCGCCATTTCTTCAATCCGGCACTTCCTATATTATGAGACTTCTGACGTTTCCTTTTTATATAGTATTTGGTTGTTATGTGGTTTATTACGTGGCCCACTGTGTGATCGACAGCACAAAAGGTCACAGACGTGCAACCGATCTTCCGATGGCGAATATATTAAGCATAAGCGACCTCGTTGAGCAGGTCTTTCTTTTGCTTGGGTGTGTGGCCATTTGTTTTTGTCCGACTGCATTTTATTACCTTTTCACAAGTCGGTTTGATTCATGTTTTTGGTTTCTGTTGGCCCTCGGTGGCTTCTTTTTTCCGATGTTTTTTCTCAGAGGAGTGATGTTCGATTCCTTTGACGCACTGAATCCTATAGAAATCTTCAGGTCCATACTCAGCACGTTTTTGCCGTACTGCGGTCTGGTTCTTTTTTTTATGGCTATCGGAGGATTGGTTGTGGCGATTCTATTCCTTCTGCCGCTCTGGGATTTTCTGCGGGCATGTATCATACTTTATCTTGTCTTCGTACTGGCGCACCGGTCGGGCTGGTTCTACTGGTGGTATAAGGACAAGCTCGACTGGGGCCTGTGATTTATCGCCTGAACACTCAATCCTGCTGACGGATTCTTATGCTGTTGGCATGGGCGTCAAGCCCTTCGATTTCAGCGATGCGGACAATGTCATCGGCGCTGGCGGCAAGCATTTCCTGATCGTATTCGATAATGCTGATAGACTTGAGAAAATCGTTGCTGGTCAGAGCGCTTGCAAACTTCGCCCGCATACCGGTAGGCAACGTATGGCTCGGCCCGGCCCAATAGTCTCCGACAGCTACGGGTGTGTAAGAGCCGATGAATATCGCACCGGCGTTATTTATCTTGTCGGCGATTTCTCTGCTCTGTTGGCCGCATTGAATCTCCAGGTGCTCGGAAGCAAAATCGTCCGCCATTTCAATTGCTTCGTCCATATCGTCGAGAACGATAATAGCACTGTGTTTCTTCAGAGATTCTATTGCTGCTTTGGCTCTCGTCAATTCCGTAACCTGGTTCTGTAGCTCGCTGAGGATTAATTTTGCAAACGGTTCCGAATCGGTTAGGACGATTGCGCTGCTGTCGGCGGCGTGCTCGGCCTGGCTGAGCATATCGGCCGCGATCCAAGCCGGGTTGGCCTGCTCATTGGTGATGATCAAAACTTCACTCGGCCCGGCAATAGAATCGATACCGACATAGTCGCCGGCGACATTCTTCTTCGCCGCCTGTACCCACTTATTGCCCGGCCCGACAATCTTATCGACCTTAGCAATTTTCTCAGTCCCAACAGCCAAAGCAGCCACCGCCTGCGCTCCGCCGATTCTGTACACTTCGTCAATTCCCAATTCGCAGCAGACGGCCAGAATCACCGGATGGATGCTTCCGTTATGTCTCGGCGGCGAAACCACGACGATTTCCTTAACGCCCGCAACCTGCGCGGGAACTGCTGTCATAATCACAGTAGAAGGCAGCGGGGCCGATGCACCCGGAACGCAGATGCCGATCCTCTTGATGGGCGTGTATCTGATTCCTCGCGGCAAGTTTTCCTGATCGATCAGGATGTCCCTCTGGTATGAGCGCACGTTTTCAATCGCCTGGCGCACGGAAGCCAAAATGTCCTGGTTAATTTCGCGGTTAGCCTTCTCCAATTCGTCTCTGCTGACTCGGAATTGCCCGGGTGTCAGTTTTACTCCATCGAACTTCTCCGTATATTCGGCAACGGCTTTGTCACCATGGTCGGCAACATTGTGAAGGATATCGATCACCTGTTGATTTTCCTCGCTCCCGTAGCCGGCAAAACGCGCCGCCCGCATCATCTTCGAGCGAAATTTTTTCAGGCTTTTCTCGAAATCGGCTTCGGATGAGGAAATGATAATTTGGTCGAGTTCGTGGGGCATGCGTTTGTCCTTTATCTTCCAAAGTTGCCGTGGCTGTAAGTTCTTGTCGCCCTCTCCAGCAACAGATAGTTTTTACCTTTATATTTTGTCATAATCCCTGCTATTTTAAATCGCACCTTATCCGGCTCGGCAGCTTGTTTCAGCTCGGTCAGCTCCAGCGCCGCACACGGCAGCAAATGTAAAGACAGCTTTTGAACATTCCGGCCAAGAGCGTCCGGCACGAATGTCAGACGGCCTTCATCCTCCTCGACCAAAAGCGCGGTCCTGTCTACGAAAACAGAATCGGCGCTTTGTGTATAGAGTTGGGCATCCGGTGCCTCGTCTCCGCTCGGCATGAAGGGGCGCGTTTCCTTCTTCACCCTGAGCGGAGTCGAAGGGTTTTCTCGCCTGGCTCTCAGCTTTTCTATAATCTCTTGCGGCATAGCCAATACATCGTTCGGATCATCGACGGCAATCTCCCGCCTGGGCTCCGGTTTGGATACGGTATCGGTTGAGCTGTCTTGTTTCTGTGGCGGTTTTTTCACCTTGCCCAGGGGTAGAAAGAAATTTGGAAATATAAAATTCCTGCCCCTGTACTTTGTCACCCTGCTGTTCCATAACCGGTAAGCTGCCGTAGTACGCATTTTTTTATCAACAGTCATCCTTTCAAGCGCCGACGACGGCAGCAGCTCCAACCTTGTCCCGGCCTTGATAACAGCTCTGTAATCGTTCACATCCGAACTCAATTCGAAGAACCATACGTCGTTACTGTCGGGGCCGATCAAATCACCATCCACTCTCATTATGGCAAAGCCGTCCCGCAGCAGAGGCGTCTCCGGAATTATCTCCGCACCGAATCCCGCCGCC
>JBARRE010000460.1:0-2407 GCA_049644065.1 Sedimentisphaerales bacterium
GATTCATACTCTCTGGATCGTCAAGTTCCACCGCTGGGCCGATCTGTTGGTCCCACTCATATATCAGCTCATTATTGGGATCGTATTGAAAACTGCCGCTGGCGTCGAGAGTAACCAGCTCAAGCCCTGCCACATGCAGGTCGGGGCCGGCATCGGCGACGGGCTTGATGTAGCCGACATACTCATCGGCGCCGATATCGATCTGTTCACCCATCGCAGCCTGATCGCCGTCGATGTCAAGCTGCCACGGAAAGGGGACATAATCCGGATCGCCGGCATCTATGCACTGAGAGTCCAATTGCAGGTGAAAATCTTTAGCCTGCGCATCGACGAACATCGGGTTCTCCGAGATATTTCCATTAGTGCCCGTCTGGTTCGACAATTCCATATAATTGCCGGGCGAGTTGCCCCAAACATTATTAAATGATATCACAGACTCATCTATAGCACCCTCACCGGATATTCCCCCTCCTGATTTTGCATTGCAGATTATGTTATTAAGTATCATCAGGCTCTGAGAAAACTCATTATCGAATACTATGTAAACATTACCTCCCGGCATACCTGCGGCCTGAGGGTTTGCGTTGGTGTCGTTGCCTACAATGGTATTGTTGATCAGGCTTCCTCCGAACAGAATAACGCCACCGCCAATAACTGCAGAATTGTCGTATATCAGGTTATTGCAAATCTTGTCTTCGCTCAACACAAAAACAGCGCCGGCGAATGCGGTATTGTTCTTGATTATATTGTTAGTGATTGTTGCACTGGATACAAAAGAACCAATTCCTGATCCATAGGACATTGTCCACTGTGCCTGATTATTTCCTACCATTTCGACCGGACCGGCATTGTCAGTAATTATATTACCTTTAATGGTCGGCGAAGATGCGTAACAAAAAATACCGCCCCCCCAAAAAATGTTGCTTCCAATTTCAGAAACGGCTGTTCCATATCCGCCCGTGATGGTAAAACCGGTCAATAAGGCCTCGGAAGTTTCGCCGTTTTCGAAGGTCACTACGCTGCCCTCGCCGTCACCGTTGATGATAGTAGCCGCCACAATGTCCGGATCGTCGGGATCAGTGCCGGTAACGGTAATATTCTTGCCGAGGAAATTGATGGTCTCAAAATACGTGCCGGGCTCGACAATGACCACATCCCCGTTATTACATCCCTGGATTGCCTGCTGAATGGTTGCGTAGCCGCCGGGGACCAAACGGGTTTCCGCCCTTGATTGTATCGCTGCAACCAATAGCAGAGCAAAACTCAGTAAGATTGATTTTCTCATTATTTCGCCCTTTCCGAAACGTACGACAAGGTTAAAAAAACAGCTTTAAGCGAAGTTAAGAATACCGGCACATAATAAAGCCGGTATAGTTCATAACAACTCGCAGAACATCGTGAAAATCTTAGAGCCTGCCTCCATAATACGGCTATATATAACTTTAACATATTTGTAATCGTCTTTGCAAGAAGTTTTTGCCTGAATTCTTCTGTTTCTGTAGTTACAGCAGACTTATCATCTATTTAGAGTAGACGCACCTGAGTGGCTTTCGTCTCAAACTTTTTTGTTTTTTCTCTAAAATAATTGCTTTTTAGCTGTTCTTGGGTAAAACTGTCAACTGGAACGTAACGATAGAACAAATCATTGCCGAATAAAAGCCGGAACCAGGAGATTGCCGAAAAGCCGATTAAAGTCCGGCCGGCAGGGTGCTGTTTCTCTTTGTCACCGGAGTGCCGTATAATCAAACAGGGCGTCTGCTGTTTTCATAAAAAAACCGGGGCCTATACCTGACAAATTGGTATAAGCCCCGAAATAATACAAATCCTACAGTTATTCCACATAAAACAGTATTTATTCTGCAGGAACTTCTTCCGGCCTATTCAGCCTTATATCATCGAAGTACATCTTTCCCGAACCGCCGGGTATCGTCATATTGCCTTTTGTCCCCAGGCCGACCGCTATCCTGTCAACGTCGGTCAGAGTTATGCCCTGATCTGCTAAAACCTGCAGGGGGATGACCCATTCCGTCCAGGTGTCTATCTGTGCTGCGACAGGATCGTCATGGATTACCACTGCAGGCGTTCCCGCGCTGTTGGATAACGCTACGTACAGCGGTTCAGCAGCGTTGCTGGCTATACCGATATCCTGGTGCGCCCACTGTGCGCCGACAGTGCCGGTAATCGTGACATTAGAGAATACAGCCTGGCAAGTCTGAGCGGCATTAGTGGCTGTCAGCGCCAAACCTATATAAACGTTCGAACCCATCGGGACATTCTGCTGCGTGGCGCCGGTTACTGCCTGCCAGCTCGTACCGTTCGCCGAATGGTAAACGGTAAAGTTGCCCGAGACACTGCGCTCCAGTTTCACCCAGTACGGTGCGGTAATCCCACTCTGGTTCGTATTGAA
>JBARRE010000461.1:0-2274 GCA_049644065.1 Sedimentisphaerales bacterium
ACAGGGTGCCACGCATCAGTGAGTCCGAGTTTCACATTCTCGCTCCTTCGTATACGGGCGCCGAACGCATCAGCCTTCTCGGCCCGCCCGAGGCTTTGTCCGGCCCGGCCGATTCCGATGTCACGATAGATGTCAAACTCAACAAAAGCGCCGAAGGTCTGTGGTACAAAGATTCCGGTGACTGGATCGCCTTCGAGAACACCAGCGGACTCTGGAGGGCCAAAACGCAGCTCCGGCAAGCCGAATCCTACCAGATAGAAATCAAGGCAAAGGGATTCGAGAAGCGAATAAAAATCGCCGAAGCCCCCGTCCTCGCACAGCAGGATCGGAGGCCTGAGGTGGAATTTGTCACATCCGATCTCAACCGCCGGGTCAATCTGGGAGAACGGCTCAGGCTCGATATACAGGCATATGACGATTTCGGAGCCAGGCGAATTTACGTGACACATAAATCGGCGAGAACCGGCAGCTCCGAGACGACGATAGAAAGCTGGGACTACCAGGGCCCACCCGGAAAGACCGAATCACGCGAGACTCTTTTACTTTCGATCGATGCAAGCTTGTTCAAGCCGGGCGGCAGCTATGTTCTGCAGGCATTCTGCGAGGATTTCAGCCCGGCAGGAAATATCGGCAGTTCGAAGCCGCTCATGCTGCAGGTAAAATCTCTCGAAGAAATGACAATCTCCGAGGACGACCCGAGCGGCAACGCTTTTGCCGAACTCGACAAGGCCATCAAAGCGCAGCAAACAGCCCTGGGTGTCACGGTAAATTTGACGGCGAATCTCGACGATGTCGTCGATGCAAATCGTACCAGTCAGGACAACCTGTCTTCTCTCAAGAGCCATCTGACACAGATGGAGCAAAAACAGGACACCGTCGGATCTCACATGACCAAAGCCTGGGAAGTATCCGTCGAGCCGAAACCGGAATTTGTGGCCCGGCTCGTCGAGCTGCGGGACAACGAGCACAAAAGGATTCTCGGAAAGATTGCCGAGACGGGCCAGAACAAAGATATCGACAACAGATCCGCTTCCTACGCTCTTAAGTCGGTCGAGAAGCAGCAGGTCTTCCTGCTCGATAAGCTTATCGCCCTGAAAGGTAACGTGGCCAAACAAAGCCAGATCGATGCGGAAAAGGCCATGGCCGAGCTTCTGGGTGAAACCGACGAATCGCTTAGCCCGACTCCGGAAGAGACGCTGGAAAATACAGTCAAGGAGCTTGACGGATTCATAAAGCAGCAGAAGGACATTATGCAGAAACGGCAAATGGTTCTCGACCAGCCGCCGGAGGACTTCTCCGAAGAGGGCGAACAATTGCTGGAAGACCTCGCAATCGACCAGTCGAAGCTTGCCGAAATCCTTTCGAGCCTGGTTAATGACCTTAGCAATATGAATCTTCTCGATTTCGGCGACAACCAGATGGTCGAGTCGATGAAGAGCGTCCATGAGAAGGCAGAAGAGCTGGCCGACAAAGCCGAAGAAGCCGCGGAAATGCGGCAGGCCAGGGAGGATGCGTATCGCCTGGAAACCGAAGCGGTCGAGATGGCCGAAGAGCTGATGATAAACTGCGAAGCGACGCTGGGATTTTATGATAACATTCAATTCGTAGCGGAAATTCCGGAAGACGAACAATTGATGGCGCCGCTGGCCGAGCTGCCAAGCGAACTGGAGGATTTGGTCGGTGACCTGATCACATCGGAAGAAGAGATGCGGCCGGAGGTCGAAGATATCGGGAGCTATCTCAATTCTCTGGATCACACCGCAGGTCCCGTTTCGGACGGCACTATCAGCAGCACGAGCGCCAAGGGCAAAACGGGCGACCAGAGGCCGGAGGACAATGTGCTGGAGGGCCGAAGCGGTGCCGGCCGCAGCGGCATGTCCGACGGCCAGCTTGTCGAACCGGTTGCCAAGGATCTGCAGCAGAACGAGTACGCCCTGCGCGAGCGAGTATCCAACACGCCGCTGGAAGCCGGACAGGTCGAAGACCAGGATGTCGGCGCCGCTACGGGAGGGACCGGCCTCGGCAAAACCACCGACAGCACAACGCAATTCGGCATGGGCGGAAAACTGCCGCCGAAGGTGCTCGAAATGATGCGTGCGACCCTGGAGACCCAGCAGGAGATCAGGCAGGCCTCGGAGGATGTGGTGACAAAGCTCAAACGTCACAACCTCTCGGCAACCGAATTGGAGATTTCGATCCAGGCCATGCAAAGGCTCGAAGAATCGCTCCGGCGCAGCGATGGAATCGCGATCAGAAGCGCCTACACCGAAACCG
>JBARRE010000462.1:0-4818 GCA_049644065.1 Sedimentisphaerales bacterium
GGCCGGGGATGCGAATAGTGCTCGTGATTGGAATTGTGCTGGCCGTCCTGCAGCAGGTGACGGGCATCAATGTCTTTCTGTATTTCGGGGCCGAGATATTTAAGAAGATGGGCTCGGGCACGAACGCCGCCCTGCTCAAGGAGGTAATCGTCGGAGCGGTGAATATGACTTTTACGGTAATTGCCATTTGGACGGTCGATCGTCTCGGGCGGAAACCTCTGATGCTGATCGGATCGGCGGGGATGGGAATCTGTCTGGCGGCGATGGGCTTTGCCGGCTACCTGGAGCATACGACAGGCATGTGGCTGTTGATTTTTATTCTCGGCTATATCGCCTGCTTCGCGCTGTCGGTGGGGCCGGTGACGTGGGTGATTCTATCGGAGATATTCCCGACACGGATTCGCGGGCGTGCAATGGGAGTCGCTACGGTGTTTCTGTGGTTATCGAACTACATCGTGACGCAGACTTTTACAATGATGGATGAGAATTCATGGCTGATCGAGAAGTTTCATCGCGGCTTTCCGTTTTGGATTTACGGCGTTTTTTGTATTTGCCTGCTGGTCTTCGTCTGGCGATTTGTGCCGGAGACAAAGGGCAAGACACTCGAAGAAATAGAGAAATACTGGTATAAAGATAATTAAGGAAGTCATTGCCGCGACGCGGCAATTCCGCTACAGATGGATTTTCCACGACATTTAACAATTTCGAGCCATACGATAAATATCGCACCCCGTTATGCCGAAACGGATAAGGGCGGCGTGGTTCATCACAGTGTTTACCCGGTATGGTTCGAGATGGGCCGGACGGAGCTCTTGCGAGCCAATGGCGTGGCGTATAAAGACCTGGAAGCGGCCGGCGTGTTCTTTGTCGTTGCTCAGTTGAATATCAAGTTTCGCCGGCCCGCACAATATGATGAGCAGCTTCTTCTGGAGACTACGTGCTCGGCGGTTTCAGCCGCTAAGGTCGAGCATGTCTATAAGCTGACTCGCTGCAGCGATGGTGTAATTCTGGCCGAGGGCGACAGCGTACTGGCCTGCGTAAATGAGAAAGGCAAGGTTCGGCGTGTGCCTGAATTCATGTATCCGGAGGATGGATAGCGCGGTTTAAATATCAGATTTCAAATTTCAAATTGACAAACGGCATGCGATAAACGACAATCGCTTTATGATTTCCGAGAAAAAAGAGTATTGTGGTCTGTTTGGCATATTTGGCGATGCCGAGGCAGTACAGAAGACGTATTTCGGGCTGCACAGTCTTCAGCACCGTGGCCAGGAATCGGCCGGTATAGCATCGAGCGACGGTAAGACTTTGCAGTGCTATGCGGGTATGGGTTCGGTCAGGCGTGTATTTCGTGCCGGTCAGGACATTTTTAAGAAGTTGCCCGGGCGGACCGCAATCGGGCACGTTCGCTATTCTACAACCGGCGCCAGCAGAGTGGTAAATTGCCAACCGCTTATGGCCGAGTATTCCCAGGGTCAGATAGCGATGGCACATAACGGCAACCTGATTAACGCCGGGAGGCTGCGGAGCGAATACGAGGCGTACGGCAGCATCTTCAAATCCACCGCCGATACCGAGGTCATTACGCACCTGCTGGCCAAGCCGACACATGTCAGGCATCCCGATCCTCTGGCGCACGTGCTGAACCACCTGCAGGGGGCGTACAGTTTGCTGTTTCTTTTTGCCGACCATATCGAGGCGGTGAGGGACCCGTTCGGGATAAGGCCTTTGTGCATCGGGCGAATTCCGGCCGAAAACAGCGGGCAGCGGGATGCGTATGTCGCTGCGAGCGAGACGTGTGCACTGGATGCCGTCGGGGCAAAGTTCGTTCGTGAAGTCGAGCCGGGCGAGATAGTCCGGCTGGATGAAAACGGCATCTCCAGCAGATTTTTCGTCACGCCGGGCACCGTCACGCCGGCCCACTGTATCTTCGAGCATATCTATTTCGCCAAACAGAACAGCACGTTTTTCGGCGAGAATGTGCACGAGTACAGAAAGAAGGTTGGCAGGCAACTTGCATCCGAGCACCAGGTTGACGCCGACGTTGTGATTCCCGTGCCGGACTCCGGCACCTCGGCGGCGATAGGATACGCCGAAAAAAGCGGAATTCCGTTCGATATGGGACTGGTCAGAAGTCACTATGTAGGGCGGACTTTTATTTCGCCGGATCAGAAGCTCAGAGAGCTTGAGGTTAGACTCAAGCTAGCAGTAGTCAACGAAGTTGTCGCCGGCAAACGCATCGTTGTTGTGGACGATTCAATAGTTCGCGGCACGACGACGCGCGGCAAGATCAGGGCGTTGCGGCTGGCCGGGGCTAAAGAGATCCACATGCGGATTAGCTGTCCGCCGATCAGGTTCCCGTGCTTCTATGGTATCGATTTCCCGACCAGAGAAGAACTGCTTGCGAACAATCGCGACCTGGAGCAGATCAGAGAATTCCTCGAAGTTGACAGCGTAGGCTATGTGTCGCTGGAGGGGATGCTGTCCTGTGCGATATTACCGCCGGACCATTACTGTACCGCATGCTGGAGCGGCGAATATCGAATACCGGTCGATGTGGCAGTCAACAAGTTCACGATGGAACGGTATCAGATGAATATGTTTGACGATGTAAATGCAGATTGAATTTCTGTTCCGATCGAAAATCGGAAATTGAATGGTTTTCCGCCGATGAGCAAATATATCAGCTACGAAGAATCCGGAGTGAATATTGATGCCAACGACGAGATGGTTCGGCAGATCCAATCGGCCGTTGCCGGCACATTCGGGCCTCGGGTTATAGAATCACATAATGCCTTCGCGGGGATGTTCCGGCTGGACTACGATGAGAGACTCTTCAAGAGAAATTACAAGAATCCAGTCCTGGTAGCCTGCACCGATGGCGTGGGCAGCAAGGTACAGTTAGCAGGCCAGATGAAAAAATTCGATACCGTCGGCATCGATCTGGTGGCGATGAGCGTCAATGACATGCTCGTGCAGGGAGCGGAACCATTGTTCTTTCTGGATTACCTGGCGGTTCACAAGCTTCAGCCGGAAATCGTCGCCGAGCTTGTCAAAGGTGTCGCGGCCGGCTGTCGGCAGGCGGATTGCGCACTGATCGGCGGAGAAACCGCTGAGATGCCCGATACTTATGCCCCTGATGATTTCGATATGGCGGGATTTGCAGTCGGGGTGATCGAGCGAAAGAAAATCATCACGGGCGAAACCATCAGAAGTGGCGACGTGATTCTCGGCCTTGCTTCCAGCGGACTGCACAGTAACGGCTATACGCTCGCCCGCAATATCTGTTTCAAGCAGGCAAAGCTTAAAATAACCGACATGTTGGATGAACTCGGCGGCGCTGTGCTGGGCGATGTTTTACTTGCACCCACGCGGATCTATGTTCGGCCGATTGTGAGATTATTGTCGCAGTACAAAGTCAAACGAATCGTCCACGGGATGGCACACATTACCGGGGGCGGTCTGCCGGGTAATATTCCGCGAGTGCTGCCGAAAGACTGCAACGCGGTCATAAAAAAATCGAGCTGGCCGAAGCATAAGATTTTTACGTTCCTGCAAAATACGGGCCCCGTCGAAGAAGAGGAAATGTACCGGGTCTTTAATATGGGGATAGGATTTGTGCTGATCGTGGCTGAGGATTTTGCTAATGCAATCGCCCGGAAGCTCACGCGATCCGGCGAGCAGGTTTACAAGTTAGGCAGAATAACTACGGGAACCGGCAGAGTAATTCTGAAATGACTAAGAAGTACACGATGTTTGCCTTAGCCGCGGTAGTATATATGGCCTTTGCTGCTTATCTGTATCGACCGTATTTCAAAGGCTTCGATACACTGCGTTTACAAGACCTGATCGTGGCAAACATCTGTTTGGCTTCTTTAGGTACTTATGTGCTCAGTCGGCGCTGGGTTGCCGGATTCGCCGAGTCGTTTTTTGCCGGAGCCATTTACGGCTTTGGGCCGTTCGCGCTTGGATTAGCTAAATTTCACCCGACGGCGGGCTTTTTGGTCGCTGCTATACCGTGGCTGTTTTGTCCGGCGGTGTTTGGCCCGGAAGGCAAATTCAAGCCGCTGCGTATACTGCTTTCGCTTTTGCCTTTTCTGTCGATCGTGCTGTTCTTCCAGGTCTCCGCCCGCTTCGGCTTATACCCGATTCCAATCAAGCTCAAACTCCATGGCGCCGATCTGGCCGGCTTGTTGGCTCCACTGGTTGCAGCCAAACGCCATAAAATGTTAGTCGGCTTTTATCATGTTCCGATCGCCGCGCTGGTTATGGGATTATGCATGTTCGCGGCCCCATTGGAAACTCTACGAACCGGCGGCATTCTGCACAAGGGACGACTCTTAACGGCCATGGCGGCTCGGCGATTCGGCATCGTCATCATCTTTGCCGTCGCTACGATATTGGCCTTTTGTGATTCGTTCGGTCAGATCAGCCCGATTATCTGGCTCGCTATAAGCATGTTGTGTTGCTCGGTTCTTATCGGGGTTGGGATGCAGGGACTAATCAGTGCCGGCCCGGCCGATAGAAGGTGGATTTTATTAACTGCAATCCTGTTAGGCATCCTTGCTATCATAACACTGCTTTTCGCGACAAAGTACTTCCAGACCGCAGCGGGACTTGGGGCGGGATACGCCCGGCTGCTGACCGAGACGGCAAAGATGTACATTCTCGGAGCGATCGCCATTGCGATGCTTTTCGTTATCGCGCGTGCGAAATTGCGGATTCACCCGGTTCGGCAGATCCTGCTCTATGCAGCAATGGCCCTCGATATCTTTCTCGGCGCAAGATTTATCGTCGATACGATTTTGTAGGGGCGGT
>JBARRE010000463.1:0-5085 GCA_049644065.1 Sedimentisphaerales bacterium
TAAAAGGATTTATCGCTTTATGGGCACCAGCATAATAACATAAGTGGGCGGCACCGTTGAAGATACCGCCCTATGCCGTATGCCACCATCAGGGCGCTCGGGTCGCTTCCCAGCGTTGCCCCGTTCGGCTGGGCTCAGGGCAGGCTCTATCGGCCCCGATGGCGGTGGTATTATACCCATTCATGCTGTTGCCTTAAAGCGTTAAATCCAAAAGAGTTGCAGGGTTTATTTCTTATCAGCCCACCAACTTTTTTGCAGTTGAACCGGAAATTAGAACCAATAGGGAAATGTGTCTCCGCCGAGTGCAAAATTGCCCGGCTGTTGATGGTATTGTAAAAATGAATAAGGTTAAACAATTAGGAAAGGACAGATTATGAAACTTGCAGCAAAATTCAAAGCACAATCCGGGGCGACAATTACGAAGAAAAAACTCAGCATTTGGATGGTTTGCATCTTCTTGTTTGTCGCTTTATCATCGGCCGGGCTATACGGGCAGAAGCTGGAATTTGACGGCCTGAACATGAGCATGGCAACTCTGCCCCGCTTATCGAACGCCAAAACTCGCTCTGTCAGTCCCGAGAATTTCACGGGTGAAAAAGGCAAGGGAGGCATGGCAACCGAAGGCACAGGAGCAAGAGCGGCTCGCGAGCTGGGGCAAAAATGGAAAGTCTCTCCTTCGGTCAGGATCGAAGCCGGCCAGACATTTGTCATGGCCGATATCAAAGATTCCGGGGCGATCCAGCACATTTGGATGACTCCGACGGGGAACAACCGGTTCAATATTCTGCGAATCTACTGGGACGGCGAGGAAACTCCCTCCGTCGAATGCCCGGCGGGCGATTTCTTCGCGTGCGGTCTCGGGCAATATACGAAAATTTCCTCTCTGGCCGTTTGCGTGAATCCCGGCAGCGGATTCAACTGCTACTGGCAAATGCCGTTTCGCAAAGGCTTCAAGATGACGATGACCAATATCGACGAAAAGGCAATGGTCCTGTATTACCAGATCGATTACACGTTGACTGAGATTCCTGCCGACATGGGCTACCTGCATGCGCAATTCCGGCGTGTCAACCCGGTCCCGGATAAACAGGATTATACGATTCTCGACGGCGTTCGCGGACAGGGACAATACGTCGGAACCTATATGACATGGGGCTCGAACAGCCCGGGCTGGTGGGGCGAAGGCGAGATCAAGTTCTTCATGGACGGAGACAAGGAATTCCCGACGATTTGCGGCACCGGAACCGAGGACTATTTTTGCGGCTCTTATGGTTTTCACAAACCGGGAACGGGTGAGTATCAGGAATTTGACACAGCTTATGCTGGTATGCCGCAGGTAATAAGGTCGAAAGAACAGCCGTGGTTCAGTCTGTACCGCTGGCACATAATGGATCCCATACGATTCGAAAAGGACCTGAAAGTCACCATGCAGGCGCTGGGATGGCAAAGCGAAGGAAGATATCTGCACCTGCAGGACGACCTTTCTTCGGTGGCATTCTGGTATCAAGCCGAGCCGCACGCGGCTTTTCCGAAATTGCCGGATAAGGATTCGCTGAAAATCAAGTAAGCCGGCTTGAAGCTAATCTCGAATCCAAACTTTCGACACAGATGAAAGGAAGATGGTATGAATGGTTGTAATCAGACAAGACGCAATTTTTTGAAAACTGTAGGGTTGGGAGTTGCATCATTGGCACTACCGGGATACTTGAAGGCAGCCGAGCGTAGCACTTCCCGGCCGAATATTATTCTTATCATGGCCGACGACCTGGGATATTCCGATATCGGATGTTACGGCGGAGAAATCAGGACGCCGAACCTCGATGCACTGGCGGCAGGCGGAATGCGGTTTACGCAATTCTATAATTGCGCCAAATGCAGCCCCACGCGAGCAACTCTTCTAACCGGCCAATACGACCAGGCCGTAGGAGTCAAAAATATGGAGCACGGCGCTACTTTCGCCGAGGTCCTTCGCCCCGCCGGTTACCGCACAATCATCTCCGGCAAATGGCATCAACAACCCCTGCCCACTACCCGCGGATTCGACAGGTACTACGGCCTGGCGGACGGATGCTGTAATTTCTGGAATCCCGGAATCAAAGCCAGACCGGGAGAAGGCAAACCCGGCCGGAAGAAGGCCGAGCCCCGCCGTTGGGCCATCGAAGACAAAGCGATTATGGGATATACTCCAGAAGACAAAAACTTCTATACGACCGATGCCTTTGCCGATTATGCCATCGCACGGCTCGAAGAGTATAAGAATGAGACCAAACCGTTCCTGTTATACCTGCCTCAGACGGCGCCGCATTATCCGCTGCACGCCTGGCCCGAGGACATCGCCAGGTATCGGGGCAAATACAAAACAGGCTGGGACAAACTCCGCACGCAGCGCTACAAGCGGCAGATAGAAATGGGTATGTTCGATCCTAAATATGCAATGTCCCCGCGTGATGAGCGTGTCCCGAACTGGGATTCGTTGAATGACTCGGAAAAGGACCAGGCCGATCTGAAAATGGCGGTTTACGCCGCGATGATCGACCGCATGGACCAGGCGATAGGCAGAGTGTTTGCCAAGGTAAAAGAAATCGACAAATGGAAGAACACACTTATTCTGTTTCTCGCCGACAACGGCGGCTGCCCCGAAACACCCGATACGACACCCGGCATTCCACCGGGGCCTGTCGAAGGTTATCGCACGGTTGGTCCTGAATGGGCCAACGCCAGCAATACGCCATACAGAAAATACAAATCTACAGACTACGAGGGAGGCAACTGCACTCCTTTCATAGCCTATTGGCCCGGTGTAATCAAACCAGGCGCTAAAACCGACCAGGTGGGGCACATAATTGATATTATGCCGACGTTCATGGAAATGGCCGGCGCTGAATATCCCGACCGAATCGACAACAGAAAAATAAAACCCCTTGCCGGCAAATCATTGCTTCCAATCTTCCAGGGAAAACGAAGAGAGGAGCACGATGTGCTGTACTGGCAGTTCGGCAAGGCCAAAGCCGTTCGGACCGACAATTGGAAACTCGTCCGCTTAGGAAACGCCGACTGGGAACTCTATGACCTTGATAAGGACCGGACGGAATTGAATAATTTAGCTTCACAGCATCCACAGAAAGTAAAACACATGACCGGCATGTGGGAAGACTGGTGGAAGAAGTGCCGGGAATAAAGATGCTGCAATTGCTCTGTAGAAAACATCGTGACGAGATTTGTCATTGCGAGCGAAGCGAAGCAATCTCAAACCCAACGACACCTTTTTTTGCTTATAACGCAAGAGATTGCCACGGCCCTTCGGGCCTCGCAATGACAGATGGTGGAAGTTTTTTACAAAGAAAGCCACAATCTTTAAGGATTCTCGAAGCATAAATTTAACCAAACACATTTTAACAAGAACAGAATTCTCGCCGAGAACATGTTTATTGGAGATGTCATTACGAACAGGCTTGATATTACAGGCTAAAGTGATAGTATCGTACGGCAGGTTAAACATTAACAGAATATTGGATAAGGAGTAATTAGAATGAAAGTACAAAGACACTTCGGATTTTTTGTCGCTATAGTTGCATTTCTGGCATTTACATCAGCCGTATGGGCGAATCCTTATATGGGCGAGTACAAGGGGACGTATCATCCGGACGGAAAGAACACAATGCAGACATCTGCACAAGTCATAGCAGAGGGCGATGATGTGTATTACCGCATCGTGATCAAAGCGACCCCGAATGAGGAAAACCAGGACGGTGCGAATATCGAGATTCACGGCAACAGGCAGGGTTCGACCGTGCACATCGGCGACAGATCGGGTGGAAAGCACTGGGCCGGACAGATTCAAAACGGACATTTATCTGTGCGCTCCGAGTACGGGCAGCACTTCGAGCTGGACAAAATCGTGCGGAAGTCACCGAAGGAAGGTTTGAAACCGCCCCAGGATGCGGTTGTGTTGCTGCCCTTTAAGGACGGCGTCAAGCCGGACATGAGTGCGTGGACGAATTCCGGATGGAAGAGCCTCGACAACGGAGCAATGCAGGTTAACAAGGGAGATAACAATACGAAAGAGCAGTTCGGTGATATCGAGAATTTTCACCTGGAATTCAAACTGCCGCTGGAGCCGAACAACCGCGGGCAGGGACGCGCCAACAGCGGAGTTTACTTTGCCGGCCAGTTCGAAGTGCAGGTGCTGGATTCATTCGGCCTGGTGCACACTTCCGGCGATTGCGCGGGCCTTTACAATATTGCACGGGCCAGAGTCAACGCGTGCCTGCCGCCGGAGACGTGGCAGACTTACGATGTCAAATTCCGGGCTCCGCGACTCAATGCCGACGGCAGTATCAAAGAGAATGCACGTATCACGGTCTATCAAAACGGTATCAAAGTACAGGACGATGTTGAGATTCCGTATTCCGGGAACAGGTGGAAAGGAAAGAGCGAGGCTACCGGGCCGATCCGTCTGCAGGATCATAGTCACCCGATTCAGTACCGTAATATCTGGCTGGTCAAAGGCAAGTAATCGATAAGGGGGCGCCGATTAATAATACTAAGGGTGAACGTTCCCGGAAACATGCGCGGCGTTCTCAGGAATCTGCGGCGCAGAGGCCAGCAGGTTATTGACGATCATATTGCTCCTGCCGCCAATAACTTTGAGCGAAGTCGATTCGGCATCCGTGCGATTGTCACTGATGAGGCAGCCGGAAATTCGACTCCCGGCTGTGTCTTTTAACAGCAGACCGATGTTGTCGCAGTCGAGAATCGTGCAGTTGGTGACATTCATCCGCTTGCAGTTTTCAATCGTCAACCCGGCCGGGGCCTGCCATACGTTGGTGACATGGAGGCCCGAAAGCGTACAATCGGCGCTGTTGCGAACGAGAAGGCTGTTTCGGGCATCGAGGCTGTTGCCGTAATTGTAGCGCGGATTCCGGTCGAAGTTGTTGGCGCCGACGATGATATTCGAGCAATCTTCAATCAGAAGGTTGTGAGTGTAGCCCATCCAAAAAGTGTTGCCGGCAAGAATAACGCCCCGGCAGTCTTTTAAATGAACGTTGACTTTGACGTCACTGAGGACATTTCCGGTGATGGTCA
>JBARRE010000464.1:0-6808 GCA_049644065.1 Sedimentisphaerales bacterium
TGGCATCGCTCAGTGAGATGTATGCCTGGGTAGGCAGGTTGAGGTACTTGCCGATTTCATTATATGCGCAGTCGATCATCATGGTCTCGATAGCTCCCATGGGGGTAGTTTCGTGCCGGACGTCGAATATGGCCGGTGCGCCGCCGTATAGAATGTGCGTGCCGGGATTGGCTGCCTGGCTGATGACAATGCCGCTGAGAGTTTCGGCCGTATGCTGGATTAGCGTCCCGGTCAGTGTCACGGGAGCCATGAATCCGGACAGCGGCATGGCGATAAACTCGACAGGAATATAATATTTAGCGCAATCCAGCAGGTTTTGCGAAGTGACCTCGCTCCATTTCAGGGGCGAGGTGGGGCAGCAGGAAAAGATTGTAAGAGGTTTTTCTTTGAGAGCTTCTTCTGTGCCACGAACGGCGAGCTGGAAATCTTTCATTACTTCGAAGGATTCGATTGTAAAAGCGCCTGTAACAACGGGTTTGCTGCCGTACAGCAGGCTGAGATACAGGCGATAGCTGTCGGAAATTGCTTCGGGTACATCGGTGGATATCAACGCGGTGCTCGTCGAGGCGATATTGTCAAGCTGATCGGTCACTTTTACGAAGTTTACATAATCGGCGGTGACGGCCTTGCGCATCTTCCCTGCTTGAGAATCGAGAATATTCAGGGCGGTCGAGCCGGGAGTGAAATAGACATTATCGCCGGCCAAATCGTGCGTCTGCTTTCCGGAGATATCGTAAAGAGAAAAGGACGCCGGGGCGGCTTTCAGGGCCTTGTCAATTATCTCACCGGTAAGGACGGCATGACTTTTTTCCATATCAACCGCGCAGCCGAACTCCGAAAGCATATACAACACCGCTTTATTGTGAATTTCGACCCCGAGCGTGCAAAGTATCTCGGTCGCCTCGGAGATAATCCGCCGGATCAGTTCGTCGCTTAGAAATTTGATTGTCGGCCTCATGTCAATGCTCTTTCAATAGTTATTTTGTCTTATGTTTCCCGTCCGCCGTACTTCGCCGAACTTGGCGGGGCTCTCAAGTTTATTTACATACCAAATCTACGCTGAAACTACAACTGTCGTGAGTCTTTCTTCACGAATTTCAGAGAATCACTAAATAAAGCTGCGACTAAAATATATTGTGAATTGCCAGCAGCCTGGAAATAACCATCAGTTTTCAAAATTAAGACTTGACAAAAGCACTGCCATATAAGAACATTAGATTGTGAGAAGGCCCAGATCTATGTGAGCACCGTATTAAATTCAGAGCAAGATGACCTATACTTTGAAAGGAGCGGATTATGAAAACACTCAAGCTAAAGGTTTTATTCGCAAGCGCAGTCGTTTTATTAGTTGCTTTTGGCCCGGAGGCCTGGGCTATAGTAGCCGGCTTCAATCAAGACATCCATATGGATATCGATATCCCAGGCGTAGTAGCCAATGACTTCCACATCGAGGGTCGCATCAAGTCGGGTGTGCCGGGTGGAAGCTTCTCGCAACCGCCGACGTTGATTAGCCATATCGATGGCGGATTCCCAAACTTTAAACATTCCATCCTACCTGATTTCAGCGACCCGGAACAGAATTCATTCATTTTCAGAGCTGACTTCTCAGGCGAAACCTACACATATAGCGATATTATCCATCTGGG
The DNA here is from genome assembly GCA_049644065.1 of Sedimentisphaerales bacterium. GTDB lineage: Bacteria > Planctomycetota > Phycisphaerae > Sedimentisphaerales > Anaerobacaceae > JAFGPJ01. The sequence goes on from JBARRE010000464.1 coordinate 1,647, forward strand.
CTTGTTTTTTGACGTTACCTGTCATAATATTGTCATAGATCTGGTCGGCTGGTGGACTATCGACGGCAGGCCTGTCTCGGCCTCTTTTGAAGTCCGTACGGGGCTGCTGAACGGCGGGACAATACCCATCCCCGGCTTCGAGGTGGAGGACCGGCCGCCCGAGAAGGATCCGCAGGTAGTCAGGGTCCGCAACGATTCTAACCTTTCTGAAATTGCCGCCGGTGGTATCGAGACCGAAATCGTGCAAATGGATCTGGTGGGGATGTCTCAGGAAGAACTGGAGGTTTATCTCGGCCCTGTTCCCAGAGCTTTCGAGCAACTACAAGCCGGCGGCGCGCAGGAGGAGCTGCCGTGGACGCCGGTGGAGAATAAAAAGGGCATCATTAGCGGGAAGAATCCTGTTCCACTGTCCCCGGACAGCTTCTTTGACGTGTTCCTTGATATCGATTTCGGTACGCATCCGTCCAGGCCTTTCAGGATTCTCCCTGATGATTTCCTGATAACCCGGGCACTTCTTCGCTATACGAACAACGCAGGTGAGCCCGACTTCCGCTGGTTCTGGCACGTTCATCAGGCCCATCCGCCTCAGGACGGAGCATTTGACTTCGGCGATGCGCCCGAGACGGCTTACCCGACCCTGTTAGCAAGCAATGGCGCCCGGCATGTAATTGTGCCGCCTATGGCCCTGGGTTTTGGTGTAGATGCTGAGGTAAACGGCCAGCCCAATGCAACAGCCACGGGCGATGATAATGACGGCAACGATGATGAGGACGGCGTCTTTTTCACCACTGCGCTGGTACCGGGCCAGCCGGCGACCGTTGCCGTGACAGCCACTGTCGCCGGGCTTTTGGATGCATGGATCGACTTCGACGGTGACGGCAGTTGGGCCCAGCCCGGGGACCAGGTTTTCGCAGCCGTGCCGTTGGCGCCGTTTCCCCCGACAATTAACTCGTTGAACTTTACGGTCCCGCCTACAGCAGCGCCTAATATCACAACGTACGCTCGCTTTAGGTTCAGCAGCGCCGGCGGGCTGTCATTTGCCGGCCAGGCGCAGGATGGTGAGGTCGAGGACTATGCAGTCAGGATCGGGGAGATACCGGTGCTTAAATCCCCGATTGAAAATTTGAAATGGTCTCAGCCTCCTATTGAAGTTGATCCGAAGTCACCGACACCCGTTTATTGCGGCTGGGACGAATCTTCGTTCTCCATGATGCCATCTGACTCAACGAAGCACCAGCTCCGCAAGATAGTGGCCGACGATTTCCGCTGTCTCGGTGCCATGCCGATAACTTCAGTCCACTGGTGGGGTTCGTATGAAGGTTGGGATTTGTTTGATCCACCGCAGGTCAGGCCAACCTCCTGGCTGATCGGATTCTGGAGTAACGTTCCCGCTCTGCCGCAGGCTGATCCTGATTTCAGTCACCCGCAGACACTGCTCTGGCAATTTGAGGTCTCTGCCGACCGGGTGAGCGAAGAGCCTGTGGGCATTGATAATTTCCCCGACAAGTTCTCGGATACGTGCTTTCAGTATTTTGTCGACCTGAGTCCGAAAGAGTATTTCCGGCAGGCCGAGTATCATGATGTAACCAGGGACAATGTCTTCTGGATCAGTATCGTGGCGGTTTACTCGGACCTGACTTTTCCGAAATTCACGTGGGGATGGAAGACTCGGCCGTGGCCCTGGATGGACGATGCAGTAACGTTTGACCTGGAAGGTGAGCTTGAGCCGGGCTTCTCGGCGCCGCTACATACTATCAGCCCGCTGTCGAATTCGGCGATCTGCGGCGAGCCGGAAGGCTACGACATGGCTTTCGAGCTGGACACCGATCCGAATTACATCAAGTGGCAGCAGCCGTTTACAGGCAACCGACACTGGCCTGGCTATGAGGATGAAGAATCGATGGCGACCGGGGCTATCGGAACCGACGCCGGGACCAAGTGGATTCAGCAGCCCGACCTGAGCAACAGAGGTTTGGATATTGACGCTACGGCGGACTTCCCCATAACCTGGCCGCCAGTAACCGTGGCGGACGATTTTGTATGCACCACAACCGGCCCGCTGACGGATATCACCGTTTGGAGTTCGTTCTTTGATGACCAGTTGCCCGGCAACGGTGTGGACTCGATAAGATTCACCCTGAGTATTTTCAGGAGCCTCTCTACGTACCCCATTAATACCGGCTCCAGCACACCCGGAGAGTTGCTCTGGACGCGCCAGTTCCGGACCGGCGAGTATGGCTCCAGTATATTTGCCGAGAACTTGAGGGAAGGCTGGTATGCGCCCGCCCTCGAGCCTCCGAACTATCAGCCTTTTGGCGATTCGATCTGTAGGAAGTACGACTTTTCCATCGATGCGAACGATGCGTTCATCCAGCAGGGCACGCTCGACAATCCGGTCGTGTACTGGCTGGCTGTTCAGGCCTTTATCGTGCACCCGCCCGGATCCATAGCGACGCGGCTCGGCTGGAAAACTTCGCCGGACCACTGGAACGATAGTGCCGTCTGGGTTTGGGGCGAGGATCTGCCTTCTGATTTTGACACTGACGTGTGGAACAGGTTGAGATATCCGAGCGGTCATCCATTAGGAGGCGACCACATCGATCTGGCGTTCGCAGTCTCGACGCAGAGCGAGCAGCAGAAAGGGCTTACCATTCGACGTCTCGTAGCCGACGATTGGCGCTGTGATACAGAAACTCCGGTAACGGCTGCGGCATGGTGGGGCTCCTATATAGGGTATGGATACCAGGCGTGTGAGTGTCCAAACGAACCTCCGCCGATCAAGCCCGACTATTTCTTGTTATCGATCTGGACGGATGTCCCGGCAACGTCGAACAATCCATTCAGCCATCCGCGCGAGAAGATTTGGGAATGCCAGATTTTTGATTATGACGAAGTGCTGGTAGGCTATGACAAGCATCCTAATGGTTCCGATGATCCGGCAAAGGCGGGGTACGAGCCGGTATTCCGTTACTCGGTGCAGCTGCCCGAAGACAAATGGTTCTACCAGGAGACTGTCGATGAGATCTATTGGTTTAGCGTTGTGGCGGTTTACACAGACGCTGAGGTTATCAAGTATCCGTGGGGCTGGACGAACCACGAGCATGTGTTCCAGGATGATGCCGTTGCAGGCCACGTAGATCCCAGCGGCGTTTGGCAATGGGAAGACCTGCATGACCAGACCGGCAAATCCGAGGATATGTCATTTGTCCTGTTTACCGAACCGCGATGACTCTACATTACTGAGCTTTGCTTTTGAGTACTATACCAAATTGCACCCTTGAATACAGCAATTTGCAGACTTTTACGAGTGGGCGCCTTAACCCTTAGCTTGAGACTGCTCATTAAATATGGAAGTAACTTAAAAAGTGTTACAAAAAAACACGTTCCGAATTTCTTTTTCTATAGGAACTTACGGAAAAACAGCACGCATGTAACACATTATTACTTGTTAAAGATCACTTTTTCCTTGATGAGAGACAAGAATGTTTGTATTATGATTTTGAATCTCATACTTTGGAAAGTTAGAGATATCGGGCAGTTCAATTAAACGCTCAAAAGGAGTGAAGTCAAACCCATCATAAAGGAGTTGGAAAATGAGCGGCATTTTCGGAGTAGTCTCTAAGGGAAACTGTGTCGAAACTCTCTTCTACGGCACGGATTACCATTCACATCTCGGAACGGAATTCGGCGGTATGGCAGTCTTTGGAGATGAATTCTCACGCCAGATCCGTGATATAAGTCAGAGCCAGTTCAAGGCGAAACTTTACGACGGCTACCAATATATGAAGGGCAACAAAGGGATCGGCGTTATCAGCGATCTGGATGAACAGCCTATTTATCTAAACTCAAAATTCGGGCCATTCAGCATAGCAACGAACGGTATCATCGAAAACGCAGAAGAATTGGCCGATCAGCTATTACAGAAAGGAATATCCTTCAGCGAAGTAAGCAAGAGAACCGTCAATGCCACAGAGCTGACAGCAAAACTGATCAGCCAGGGCAATAACATAATAGACGGCATAGAGAAGATGTTTAATGCTATAGAAGGCTCCTGCTCACTCCTGCTGCTCAATGAAGACGGTGTATATGCAGCAAGAGACAGGTGCGGATACACACCGCTTGTAATCGGCAGGCGCAAGGATGCATGGGCGGTGACGAGCGAGACCACAGCTTTTCCAAATAACGATTTTGAGATTGTAAAACACCTTGATCCGGGCGAGATAATTCTGATAAATGAAGAAGGTATTATGCAAAGAAGGCCGGGCAGCCGGGATGTGGACCAGATTTGTGCGTTCCTCTGGATATACACCGGTTTTCCGGCATCGAACTATGAAGGAATAAACACAGAAATAGTCAGAGAACAATGCGGGCGCTACCTGGCAAAACACGACAAGGATATCGACGTCGACGTGGTCTCAGGCGTTCCCGACTCCGGGCTCGCCCATGGATTAGGATATGCGATGGAGTCCGGCAAGCCCTTCAGACGCCCCCTTGTTAAATATACGCCGGGATACGGCAGAAGCTATACCCCGCCTTCGCAGGCGAAACGCGACCTAATCGCAAAAATGAAGCTCATTCCCATTAAGGAAGTCATCAAGGGTAACAGCATCGTTGTATGTGAGGATTCTATCGTGAGGGGAACGCAGCTCAAGAACTTCACTATAAAAAAGCTCTGGGATTGCGGCGCCAAAGAGATACATGCAAGGCCGGCCTGTCCCCCGCTGATGTTTCCGTGCAGGTTCAACCTTTCCACACGCTCGATCAACGAACTTGCCGCCCGCAAAGCCATTCGCGACCTTGAAGGGCACGACCTGAAGGATGTGTCGGAATATATTGACTGCAACTCTGAAAAATACAAGCAAATGGTTAAGTGGATCGCCGGAGATTTGGGCGTCACAACGCTTAGGTATCAGACTGTAGATGATATGGTCAAGGCCATCGGACGGCCAAAGGAAAAACTCTGCCTCTATTGCTGGACCGGCAAATGTCCAAAATCGACATGTCGAAAACCGGCGATTAAAATAGTCGAGACAAAGAAGGCATCCGCTAAAAAAGCAAAAGAAAGGAAAGCCGCACTTTAATCGGGATTTCAGCCGGTGCCCGGTGCCTGAGATTATGCTGCCTTAACTTTAGCGGTTATATTCGTTAGATATACACCCGAG
>JBARRE010000465.1:0-5146 GCA_049644065.1 Sedimentisphaerales bacterium
CCTCAAGGCGCTGCATTATCTCACTTCGCCAAACATGATTCTCTGCGACCGGCACAACAAATCGCCGGGCCTGCAGAACGGTGGGCCGATGCTGCATTTCAATCCGCATGATCATCGCTGCTGCCAACACAACACAGGACACGGCTGGCCTTATTATGCTGAGCATCTGTGGCTTGCGACGCCTGGTAACGGCCTGGCCGCGGCCCTGTACGCTCCAGGCAAAGTCACGGCGAAAGTCGGCGATGGAACGGAAGTTACGATTCTCGAAGAAACGCAGTATCCGTTCGACGAGAAAATCACTTTGACCATTACTACCGGTAAGCCTGTCCGGTTCCCGCTTTATATGCGCATACCCGGCTGGTGCAAAAATCCGGAACTGACGATCAATAAGAAAACCTTCAAAGTGTACGGGCCGGGATCGTACATCGAGATTAATCGTCAGTGGGCCGACGGCGATAAAGTAGAGCTTAACCTACCGATGACAATCACGCTGCGAACATGGAAAAAGAATCAAAACAGCGTTTCGGTGGACCGCGGACCACTGACCTACTCGCTGAAGATCGGCGAAAAATACGTCCGCGAAGGAGGCACAGACAAATGGCCCGCGTGGGAAATCCATCCGACGACACCGTGGAATTATGGATTGGTGCTGAATGAGAATAATCCAACCTCGTCGTTCCGGGTAGTGCGCAAAGACTGGCCTGACGACGACCAGCCTTTTAAGGCTGACGCCGCACCAATAGAGCTTCGCGCAAAAGCTAAAAAGATCCCGGCATGGCAGAAAGACCATCTGGGATTGGTCGGCAAGCTCCAGCAAAGCCCAGTCAAATCCGCCGAGCCGACCGAAAATGTCACGCTGATACCGATGGGCTGTGCAAGGCTGCGGATTTCCGCGTTTCCAACTATCGGCTCGGGCGCGGGCGCCCACGACTGGAAGCAGCCGCCCAAGACAATACCTGCCACTGCATCGCATTGCTGGGAGTCTGACACTGCCACGGCACTCAGCGACAAATTAGAACCGAGAAACTCGAACGACCAGAGCATCCCGCGTTTCTCATGGTGGCCTCATAAAGGCACAGCAGAATGGGTGCAGTATGATTTCGAGAAGCCCAAACGGATTTCCGGAGCTGCGGTTTACTTCTTCGACGATACGGGCGGAGGCGGCTGCCGGATTCCGAAGTCATGGAGATTGCTGTACATAGACGGCAATAGTTGGAAGGAAGTATCAAACGCCGGCAGCTATGGCGTCGAAAAAGATAAGTTCAACAGCTTAAGATTCGAGCCGGTGCAGACATCCGCACTGCGACTGGAGGTGCAGTTGCAGCAGGATTTTTCCGGCGGTATTCTCGAATGGCGCATTGACACAGACCAAAGATAAGAATAATATGGCCCGCTTATATGGCAAGAAACAAAATTACAATAGTAGGAGCCGGCAACGTCGGCGCAACAACCGCCCATATCGCGGCAACCAGACAACTCGGTGATATCGTTCTAATCGACATCATTAAAGGCCTCGCCGAGGGCAAAGCTCTCGATATCGCCGAAGCGGCCCCGGTCCAGCTTTACGACTCCAACATCGTCGGCACCTGCGACTGGGAAGAAACCGCCGTCAGCGACATCGTCATCATAACGAGCGGCCTTCCCCGCAAACCAGGCATGAGCCGGGATGATTTGCTTGCAAAGAACGCAGGGATTGTTAAGGATGTCAGCGAAAAAACAGCAAAATATTCGCCCGACAGTATCGTTATTGTAGTGTGCAATCCGCTCGATGCGATGGTTTACACCGCCGGCAAAATTACAGGTTTTGCAAAAAATAAGGTTATGGGCATGGCCGGCGTGCTGGATTCGGCACGCTTTAGCTGCTTTCTCGCCGCCGAGCTTGGCGTAAGCGTCGAGGACATTAAGTGCACATTGATGGGCGGCCACGGCGACGACATGGTGCCTTTACCCAGATTCACATCCGTCGGCGGAATACCAGTAACGGAGTTGCTCGACGAAGATAAAATCGCAGAACTGATAGAACGAACGCGAAAAGGCGGCATAGAAGTAGTAAACCTGCTCGGCTTCAGCGCTTATTACGCCCCCGCCGCCGGGGCGGCAAAGATGGCCGAGGCAATACTAAAAGACAAGAAGACCGTACTTTCGTGCTGCGCATATTGTGACAGTCAATATGACGCTGGGGGATATTTCATCGGCGTTCCCGCCATTCTCGGCAAAAATGGAGTCGAAAAAGTTATCGAGCTTGACTTGAACGGCTCCGATCGTGCCCAGTTCGACAAATCCCTCGCCCACGTCAAACAGCTCGCGGCAAAGATTGACGAGCTTATATAGACAGAAAAATTCTTTCGGTTATTTGTTGCCATCTTTCTGGTAATGGTGTAATCTACTAAGCCTTTTAGGAATATGGGATCCTGTACATTAGGGGTGCGAATGGAATTAATAAAGAAAATCACAAAGGCTGAAACTCAGGCTCAAGAAATTATCGAGCAGGCCAGGATAGAGGCGGCCGAGCAGGCTGAAAAAAACAGAGAGAATCGGCGCCAGGCATTGATAGACGCCGAGCAGCACAGGAAAAATGCGACCGAGGCCGCTATCGCCGAAGCACAATCACGAGGCCGTGCCGAGGTGGATAAACTCAAAGTGCAAGCCGAAAAGCAACGCCAGGATTTGCGTAATAAAACTGGCAGTAGAATGGCCACAGGGGCTGCAAAAGTAACGGATTACTTAAGAGGCTAACTATGGCCATTGCCCAGATGGCGAAAATCATTATTGTCAGTCATCGCTCGCAGGCTTCCGAGCTTCTGGAGGCATTGCAGCGTGAAGGTATTTGCCATATACTCAACGCCGATGAAGCGATTATCAGCCGGGACGTTCCCGATATCGCAGCCTCGGGCGAACGGCCTAAAGATGTCGAAGGGTTGTTAAATCGGCTTCAAAAAAGTGTCGCATTTCTTGCCAATTACGCTAAAGCCCAAAAAGGTCTCGCCGCCGCCCTGTCACCGCGCACCGTCGTGGATGAGCAATCATACCAGAAGATCGTCTCGGACAAGGGCATCCTGAAAACTGTCGATGCGTGCGAGCAACTCGAAGCATCGATGGAAAAAGCAAAGGGCAAGATTGAAAGCCTGCGCGCCGCCCTTGAGATACTCGCCCCCTGGCCCTCTCTCGAGACCCCCGTCGAGGAAATAAACAAGCTCCGGCAGGCGACATGCTGGGCCGGCTTGATTCCGAACCAGCAGTTCGAGCTGACAAAAGAAAAACTCAGCGAGCCTGGTGCGGCGATTCAAAAAATAGGAACCACCGCCAATAAATGCGCCTGTATTATCGTTGCCCTGAAAGAAAACACCGAACAGGTGCAAAAGCTCATGAGGGCCGTCGAGTTCGAACAGGTCAGCTTTGAGCCCATGACCGGAACCGCCGCCGAATTGATTCGCAAAAACAATAATAAACTCTCACTTGCGGATAAAAAATTACAGAGTCTGGCTGACAATGCGGCAAAGTTGTCTGAAAACCTGCTCGATATCGAGATACTTTTCGACCATTATCAAAATTTATTAAAAAGAGAACAAACCAGGGGTACCGCACCGGCCACGGAAAGCACGGTTCTTCTGGAAGGCTGGGTGAAGAAAAAAGATTATGCCCGCCTGGAAAAGATTATTTCGAATTTCGATGCATCTAGTTTGACACAAATACAACCGGCCGAAGACGAAGAGATACCGGTTGAAATCGAAAATAAAGGTGTAATTAAGCCCTTTGAGGTAATAACCCGCCTCTATGGTATGCCGAAGCACTTTGAAGTGGACCCGACAGTTTTTCTTGCTCCATTTTTTGCGCTTTTCTTTGGTTTATGCCTGACCGACGCCGGTTACGGGCTGGCCATTATCGCCCTTATGATTTTTTTCATCAAAAAAATGCAGGGCGACAAAAAGCTGATGTGGATGTTGGGGATTTGCTCTGCCGCTACCGTTGTCGCCGGAGCGCTTACAGGAGGCTGGTTCGGAGATGCAATCCAGCAGTTCTTGCCCGCTTTAGGAACCGTCAGAGAAAAACTGATGTTGTTCGACCCACTGGAGAAACCAATGTGGTTCTTTGTTTTAGCACTGGCTCTCGGCTATTTCCAGATTATGACAGGATTGGTGATTGCATTTGGACATAACATTAAGCGAAAGGATTATATTGCTGCGATGTGCGACCAGTTGACCTGGCTGGTGATGATTAATTCGATTGTGCTGTACCTGGCGAGTATGTTCGGTGCCTTCTCAGCTGATGTTGGTCAATTCTTTGGCTACTTGGCGCTTATCCCCGCAGTTACTATTTTGCTGTTCAGCCACCGCGAAGGCGGCTGGGGTGGCCGGATAGGCATGGGTACGTATAATTTATTTAGCACGATATTCTATTTGGGGGATGTGTTGAGCTATTTAAGATTAATGGCGCTCGGCATGGTTACAGCAGGTCTGGCAATGGCAATAAATATTATTGCAAAAATAGCAGGCGAGATACCTTACGGTATAGGTATTGTGATGATGGTATTAGTGCTTATCGGCGGACACGGCTTTAATCTGGCAATTTCCGGATTAAGCGCGTTTGTTCATACTTTGAGACTTCAATATGTAGAATTTTTCCCCAAGTTCATTGTCGGTGGCGGCAAATCATTTGAGCCGCTGAGCAAGGAATATAAACACATTTATATCAAAAAAGAAGTCTAATGTTTTTTAAGTAAGAAAGGCAGGTCAAAAATATGGATCATGGAATGACATTGGCTTTGGTAGGCGCAGGAATGGCGGCTTTATTCGCCGGTATTGGCTCGGCAATTGGCATTGGTATCGCCGGCAGGAGTGCGACCGGAGTTTTGAGCGAAAAACCGGAAAGATATGGGCAGATGTTTATTATGGTGGTGTTGCCCGGAACACAAGGCTTCTATGGTTTTTTGGCGGCATTTCTCGTGATGCTTAATCTCAACTTTTTCGGCCAAGGCGGCCCACCTGAAGTATCCGTCAAACTCGGCCTGCAGATTTTAGCTGCCTGTTTACCTATTGCCTTTGCCGGCCTGATGAGCGCTATTCATCAAGGTAAGGTTTGTTCGGGTGGTATTCTGATGGCTGCCAAAAGGCCGGAGATGGCTTTTAAGGCTGGTGTAGTCTATGCG